>WRNQ01000001.1 GCA_009776565.1 Synergistaceae bacterium
TTATATGTCCTCTTTATGATCTTCTTATATAATGAATGTTTAACGCTCATTTCGATCGCCACAACTATAGTCTTATCCATTCTGTCGCCTATGACCTTGCCAATTCTTGTCTTTCTCAACGCGCGCCCTTTTTCATTTTCATTTTCATTTGGGATTCCGAGCTCCATTTAGTACAACCTCCTTTGCTCCATTATCTTAACTCAGTTTTGCCAAGTTCTCTTTCGCGAATAATTGTTTTGACTCTTGCAATCGCTCTTTTGACATCCTTAAGTCTCATGGGGTTATCAAGCTCGTTTGTCGCGAGCTGAAACCTCAATTTAAACAATTCAGATTTGAGCTGGCTCAACTCCGTCTCCAACTCATGCTCTGTCATTTCTCTGATTTCACTGGCTTTCATCATTTACTTCACCTTCCATTTCATCCTAGTCGGTAACAACATCAGTTTTTCCTAATCAGAGTCGGTTTATGCTTCCTCTTTAGCGTCGGAGATGGCTTTCGTCGTCTCTTCATCTCTCTTACCAGTAACGCCTTTTGTTGTCTCTTTAGGGGTGGCAACACTTTCTTTCTCCTTTGGAACGGCGGCAGCTTCAACCTTCTCCCCAACCGGCGGAACAACAGCTTCAACCTTCTCCTCAACCGGTGGCACAACAGTTTCAACCTTCTCCCCAACTGGCGGCACAACAGCTTCAACCTTCTCTTTTACTACCGGAACGGCAACCGCGCTCGCCTTTTCTTTCGGCGCCACAACAGCTTCGACCTTCTTCTCAACCGGCGCCGCAACAGCTTGCGCCTTCTTCTCAACCGGCGTCGCAACAGCTTCGACCTTCTCCACTATTGGCTTTGCAGCAGCTTCGACCTTCTCCTCCGCCGGAGCTGCAATCGCTTCCGTCGCCTCTACATCCTGATCAAATACAACTACCTCCGGCTCACTCTCCTGATCGGAGACAGCTCCCGCAACCCATTCCCTCAATTCGGCGTCTATTATTTTTTCCTCATCTTCACGACCAATGATCTTGCACTTAATAGGGAGTTTGTGCATCGCGCGCTTCAGGGCTTCCTTTGCAGTCTCTTCCGAAACCCCGGCTATCTCAAACATAACCCTGCCCGGTTTCACTACGGCTACCCAGTACTCAGGCGATCCTTTCCCGCTGCCCATGCGCGTTTCCGCAGGCTTCTCGGTTACTGGCTTATGAGGGAAAATCTTGATCCAGACCTTTCCGCCCCTCCTAATATAGCGGGTCATTGCAACACGGGCCGCCTCGATTTGATTTGACGTGATCCACGCGGGCTGCAACGCCACAAGGCCAAAGTCGCCATAAGCTACTTTGTTGCCCCTTGACGCAATGCCTTTCATCTTGCCTCTTTGGACCTTCCTGCGCTTTACCCTCCTAGGCATTAACATTGCTACTCTCTCCTTCCGTCCTCGGTTGTTTTTTAACGGCAGGGAGCACCTCGCCTTTATATATCCAAACCTTCACTCCGAGTTTCCCATAAGTTGTGTTTGCTTCACAAAAGCCATAATCAATATCAGCCCTAAGCGTCTGCAACGGTATGGTACCCTCGTGATAATGCTCCGTTCTGGCTATTTCCGCTCCCCCCAGTCTCCCTGAAACAGAGGTTTTTATCCCTTTGGCATTTCTCTTCATAGACCTTGACATCGCCTGTTTCAACGCCCGCCTGAAAGAAATCCTTTTTTCAAGCTGCTGTGCGATGTTTTCTGCTACTATCTGCGCATCAAGATCGGGTTCTTTGATCTCCGTGATGTTAACAAGCACCGACTTGCCGGTAAGGGCGCCAACTTCCTTCTGAAGCAGATCTATCCCTGAACCGCCCTTGCCTATTACAAGCCCCGGCTTAGCTGTACTGACATTGATCTTGATCCTGTTTGCAGCCCGCTCTATTTCAATCCGTGAAATACCGGCTATATACAGTTTCTTTTTGATAAACTCCCTTATTTTGATATCCTCAATCAAAAGGTCGCTGAACCCTTTCTTGTCGGAATACCATTTCGTATCCCAGTCTTTGATAATGCCAACTCTCAATCCATGCGGATTAACCTTCTGCCCCATTCAATCAAACCTCCTTATTTATTAATACTCATCTCTCTCTTTGACAACTACCGTTATGTGGCTTGATCGTTTCAAAATCCTGTCAGCGCTCCCCCTGGCTCTGGGCATGAATCGCTTCATCGTCGTTCCTTGCGATGCGAATGCCTCCGCCACATAAAGGGCGTCAGAATCAAGCCCGTTGTTGTTGACAGCGTTTGCCTCGGCGGATTTCAGCAACTTAAAAAGCGTTGAGCTTGCCGCTTTCGGGGTGTTTTTCACAATGGCGAACGCCTCCTGTATGCTCTTGCCCTTAATCAGGTCACATAAGAGCTTGACCTTACCTGATGATACCCTCACATTTTTGAGCGACGCCCTGCCTTCATCCTGTCCGATCCCCAAGACTTTTCTTTCTTTCTTGGTGAGTATTATTGGTTTTTTATTCTTTCTGTGTTCTTTGGAATATGTTTCCATCAAACTTTCTTTGTTTTTTAAGAGTTCGTCTTTTGACATTACTTTTCTTTCCAAAAGCGTGATCCCTCCCTTATCTGTATAACTTACAACACCCTAATCTATCTAACCTGCGATCAAACCGGCCACCTGACCTGCGACCAGACCGGCTACCTGACCTGTGACCAAACCGGCTATCTTACTGCGATCAAACCGGCTACCTGACCTGTGACCAAACCGGCTACCTGACCTGTGACCAAACCGGCTATCTTACTGCGATCAAACCGACCACCTGACCTGTGACCAAACCGGCTTTCTTACTGCGACCTAACCGGCTACCTGACCTGCGACCAAACCGGCTACCTGACCTGCGACGATTTCTCGGTGCGTCCGTGCCCTCTGTATGTCCTTGTAGGAGAAAATTCTCCAAGTTTATGACCGACCATCTCCTCCGTTATATAAACCGGCACATGCTTCCTGCCGTCATGCACCGCAATAGTATGGCCAACCATTTGCGGGAATATTGTTGAAGCCCTGGACCAGGTTTTCAAAACAGATTTCTTATTACTCGCGTTCATCTCCAGTACTCGTTTCATCAGGCTCTCTTCGACAAATGGTCCTTTTTTCAATGATCTGCTCATGGTATGTGCGGCTTCCCCCTTTATTTATTTCTTAATCTCTTTACACTTTTTCCTGAATTTCTTTACACTTTTATTCTTGATCTCTTTACACTTTTATTCTTTATTTCTTTATTTCTTTACTTCTGATTGCGCTTTTTCACTATGAACTTATCAGTCGGGTTCTTCTTCTTCCTCGTTTTGTAACCCAGCGTAGGCCTTCCCCACGGAGTAACTGGTCCCGGACGGCCAATCGGGGATTTCCCTTCGCCGCCGCCATGAGGGTGGTCAACCGGATTCATAACGACGCCGCGTACTTTAGGCCTTCGGCCCATCCAACGCATGCGGCCCGCTTTGCCGATCTTCAAGTTCTCATTTTCGATATTGCTGACCTGTCCAATCGAGGCCTTACATGTTACCAACACCAGCCTGACTTCTCCGGATGGAAGCCTAATTGACGCGTATTTGCCTTCTTTTGCCATAAGTTGTGCAGAGCTTCCCGCAGATCTCACAATCTGTGCGCCGGCGCCGGGTTTGAGCTCTATATTGTGTATAACGGTTCCAACAGGAATATTCTCAATTGCCAAACAGTTACCGGGTTTAATGTCCGAGTTCGGTCCCGAAACGACGAAATCACCGACCTTCAAACCTACGGGAGCAATGATATAGCTCTTGGCGCCGTCTACATAATAAAGTAACGCAATGTAAGCCGATCTGTTCGGATCATATTCAATCGCCGCCACCCTTGCCTTGACGCCGTCTTTATTCCTCTTGAAGTCGATAATCCTGTATTTTCTCTGTGCTCCGCCGCCCCTGTGCCTGACGGTGATCCTGCCGTATGAATTTCTGCCGCCTTTTCTTTTCATAGGCTCAAGCAGGGCCTTCTCCGGTTTTTTCTTTGTCAGATCGCTGAAATCGGCAGTCGTCATATGCCTTCTGGAAGGCGTCATAGGCCGATAAGTTTTTACAGCCATTTTTTCTTCACTCCTTTTTCTTCAATACACCGTACGTTACGGTTCCCGGACATCACGCCGCTTGAACTGGAATCGGCGCCATGGCGTGAATAGTAACCACCGTGCTGCTTACTGCACGAATCCAAATTCCTCAATACCGGTTTTGTACTTTTTGTTCGTGCTTACAGTTTTTCCATCTTTAATGAGATATGTCTCCGCTTTAGGGTCCGTATCTATCTTGACAATTGCCTTTTTCCAGTCCGCTCTGGGTCCAATGCTATACCCCTGCCTTTTTACCTTGCCTTCATAGTTTATAGTATTGACTTTCAGGACCTTAACATTAAAAAGTTTTTCCACGGCAATCCTCACCTGAGTCTTTGTCGCTTTCTTATAAACCACAAAGGTATACTTTCCGCTCAAAACCTCTTCACTGCTCTTCTCCGTTATTAACGGGCGAATGATTATATCTTCGGGGCTCATCACTATACGTACACCTCCTCTATACTGTCCACCGCTTCCTTTGTGACAATGAACTTGTCATGCCTTAGTATGTCATATACATTGAGCGTGTTCACCAGCGTCGTTTTGACCCCGGGTATGTTTCTCGCGGACTTCTGAATATTTTCATCCCTGCCGCTCAGTACAACCAGAACGGAGTCTTCGCTCACATTGAGATTCTTTAATATTCCGATCATTTTCTTAGTTTTGATTTCATCCAGCGCAAGCTTATCTAAAACCATTATATTGTTATCCGCCGCCTTTGTTGAAAGGGCGGATTTCATCGCAAGCCTTCTCACTTTCTTGGGAACAGTGTACCTATAGGACCTCGGTTTTGGTCCCAATACGATTCCGCCCTTTATCCACTGAGCGGATCGTTTACTTCCGTGTCTGGCGCGTCCTGTGCCTTTCTGCCTGTAAGGTTTTTTCCCTCCGCCGCTCACTTCACTTTTGGTTTTCGTGGATTGTGTTCCCTGCCTTTTGTTTGCCAGCTGGTTATGAACAACTATATGCAGCACCGACTCATTGATCTCGACTCCAAAAATGCTGTCGTCAAGCTCGATTTCTCCGACAACTGTTCCTTCCATATCGTATAAGTCTAACTTTGGCATTATCGTCTGCTCCTCCTCTCGTTCGGTTATGCGTTCTTCACCGTGTCTTTGATGGTTAAAATCGTACCCTTAGGTCCCGGGACAGCGCCTCTGATGAGCATCAGATCCCTCTCCGGGTCGACTCTGACAACAGAGAGGTTCTGGATAGTGACCCTCTCTCCCCCCATATGCCCAGGCATTTTCTTTCCTTTAAATATGCGCCCGGGATAAGAATTGGCGCCCATCGAGCCGATGCCCCTGTGAAACTTGGATCCGTGCGAGACTCTGCCTATGGATTGGCCATGCCTCTTGATCGCCCCCTGGAAGCCTTTCCCTTTTGAAATGCCGCTGACATCAACCATATCACCATCAGAAAACATTTTGCTGACATTGATAACCTGGCCAACTTCGAATCCTCCTGTATCTTCTGTCCGGAACTCCCTTATAAACTTGAGGGGAGATACGCCAACCTTTTTAAACTCACCCATTTTGGGTTTGCTAACCTTTTTTTCCGGGATTTCCGAAAACCCCAGTTTTAGCGCAGAGTATCCGTCGTCTTCCTCCGTCTTTTTTTGGATAACTGTGCACGGGCCTGCTTTCAGCACCGTAACCGGAATGGCGAGCCCCGTTTCGTCAAATATCTGCGTCATCCCTATTTTCTCAGCCAGAATAAACTTCTTCAAGTTAGTAAGTCCTCCTTATTGTGGTTATTGGTCCTCCCGGCGAATTTAGGTCCCGGCGCTTTGGTTTGGCTTCTCTCTCACTCCAAAACACGCTGTTTCCCGTCCTCCGAAAGTACATGACCTATACATCTTCCTTAAATCCTGCTCATACCGCCGCGCTCAAGCATAATACTCCTTATTCGAGCTCTGTGCTCTACGCCGCTTGCCCACTATACTCCCCATTCGAGTTCTGCTCTCCTTGCCCGAACAATTTACTCAACAATTGAGAATCGTGACGGGCATAATGAGGGCTGTAAGCGTCAATATACTATTGCCAGAGCTTTTTGTTCAAGTTACAGGTTTATCTTTACGTCCACTCCTGCCGGCAAGTCGAGTCTCATAAGCGCATCCACGGTCTTTGGCGTGGGAAGAAGGATATCGATTATCCTTTTATGCGTTCTCATCTCAAACTGCTCCCTTGAATCCTTGTACTTGTGCGGCGCCCTCAAAATCGTAATGATCTCTTTTTCCGTCGGCATCGGAATTGGCCCCGACACTTTAGCGCCCGTTCTCTTTGCAGTGTCGACGATTTTCTCCGCCGATTGATCTAATATCTGATGATCAAACGCTTTCAGGCGGATTCTAATTCTTTGCTTTTCTGTCATTACACAACCTCCCAGTTTTAAACGTTGTTGTTTCAAGGGATTCCGGGTTTTTTTATACACTATGCCGGGTGTGCCATGTCTCCGATTAATAAAACCCAGGGATAAAACGGCCAAAAAAACCGACTTTTATTCTGGGCTGTACCTGCATTACCAAATATAGAATATATTAAATACAACTATAATAGCAATAGCACAGAGTGACCTGCCGCCCGGTTTCTTGAATCGGACATTCTCCATCAGAGTTCCCCGCATCTGGCGCCACACAAACTCCATCCAACCCGAATCTGTGTTACGCTGACCCGTTTCACTCGGGCCCCGGCTCAACCTTAACGGCATCCGCTCTGCGGCAACATCCAACTTCATCGTCTGTCACGTCACAACAGGAAATATTATATTTTATTCCGTGCCACATTGCAAGAGTTTTTTTATTTTTTTCCCTATATGTTTATTATGGTTAATTATGGTATATTATGGTTTATTTTGGTTAATTATGGTATATTATGGATTTTTATGGTTTTTATGGTTTTTGTTTTTTCCTCTATGCCTTGATGATATCTTCAGATACATTATTTCGGCATGATCTGCGCGGCCAGTCCTCATGGCTGTGTTGCCACCATGAGGACTGGCCGCGCGTAATACTGTTTATTGCCTGTTGCTTATAACTGTAATGCTTATAGCCAGGTCATTGCTATAGATTGCTATAGATTTGCTATAGATCGTATGAATCACAGTAGTTTGCGATTACTTCGATCATGTCGGCAAGGTCGACCCTGCCGTTGCGAGCCACGTCACAGTCTTTAGCCGAGGCGATGTCAAATTTCACATCTTCCCAATCCGTTTCCAGGTCATTTGCAAGATAGTAGTAAACCACTATAGCAAGATCGAGTTCATCTATCTTACCGTCATGGTTCAGATCGTACTTGGAATACACAGGCGCTTTTGGCACAATGGAAGTCACCGCTTCAGTCGTCCTGATAAAGGCCGGCATGGCGCCGGAGAATCCGTTCACATCACCCGTGACCGCGAAGTCGGTGAGCGTGACCGTTGTGTCGCCCAACAAATCGAGCGCCACTCCGCTTATCTTCAAGACGTCCAACGGGCCTTCGACATTGGTAAAGCCGGGACAATACAATTTCACGGTTCCTTTCCACAGTTGACTCCCCACGTACTCCCATGAAAGTGGTTCCAATATCGAGAAGCCATTTAGCGGGGTAGCGCCGGTAAGATCCAGATACCTGCTGTCAGCTGTGACACTCAGTGTTACAACGCCCACGCCATTAGCGTTGCTCAGAGAGACAGTGTAAGACGCCGGGGAATTAACAGGCGCCGTTGCTTCGTCCGCGCGAATGTCTGCAAAGACTGTGTTAAACGGTATACTCTGCTCCACGTAGGGGACAATTACGGCTTGACTGGGCCCGTAGGGACGAATGACCCTTTCATAGCCCCACCAACTGCTCGTTGCCCCTGAAGTGTTCATAACATTGACTAAACTTGAGCTGTAGTCGATAACGATTGTGTTCTCACCATCCGCCAGATACGCGCCAATATCGACGATGGGCTTGGTAAAGCTGACGCCGCCCGAATAGATGTCTTTATTCACGACAGGCTGACCGTCGATTGTGCCGCTGACTGTCCTATTGGCTTTGGTCGGATTTTGGCTGATATCCCCGCCTACCTTTACACCGTTGATCCAAACCTTCATGGTATCAAACAGTGTGTCTCCGAAATTCAGGTAAGCTCCATCGGCGCTGCTAGCATCCCAATTAAATGTTGCTTCATAATAACCAGTGCCGGATACTCTGGATCCAACTGTAGCGGAATAGCCATTTTCAGCCGTTATATTATTCCAAGTTGTTAGTTTGGGCAGATGTACATTGATTGGAGTCTTTACTGTGGGAGTTTTGCTTTCAGTCGTCGACGTGCCCAGTAGAACCTCAGTTCGCGTCAGAGCCCCTAACGCGCCTGCCGTCCATGACGTGACGGTTACATCCCAATCGGTAATATCATAGGGAGCGGGCGCCGTTACTGATTTTTTCAGAGACGCGCCGTTGTTCAGGGTAGTGATAATGTCCCCGCTTGATGTGGCGCGAGCGACCAAACCATCCTGTGTGGCGTATGCTGACTCAGCGTTCGTGGATACAATATGGAGGCGTTCGTTATCCGCGATCTCAAAAGCAAACAGGGCAATGTTATCGTAGTCGAGGTCGATCGGGAATATTGTCCGGCCATTCTCATAGCGGTAGTTGGCCAGTTGGGTCGACTTGCCGGACCAAGCGTCGATGGAATAGGGAATGAACTCGCCGTCTATACTGATTTCGGTTTTGATATTTGTGCCGTGGTCCAAGGTTACGATTTCGTCTCTGTGGCTTTTAAAGTGATAGTTGTTAGGGCAGTAGTTCCAGGCATACAGATATCTATTGCCGTTCTCGTCGACGCGGCTCTGTGTGAGCAGCTGCCTGTTGGGCTCCACGAATCCCGTGTAGGGATACACGCCCAGCTCTTGCAGCTTCTCCATGACCTCGTCTTCATACGCGCCGGCTTCCGGCTTGAAATAATCGAATCCCGGGGAGTCTTTGATAGCCGCCGTTCTGACGTTGGGTAGCGTTTTCATTTCAGCCATAATCGCCGCCAGGTCGGCTGTCTTGTCGTCGCTAAACGTAGTGTCTTGGGCAGCGCCGTCCACGATTACTACAGGCAGCCCCTTCTTGGCTAGCTCAAGGATATTTTTGGCCGCTGCCAGATCGAGCCATCTCTGGTAAAGTACAAGAGCTTTGTATCCGGCTTGCTCGATGGTCTTTGTGGCTTCGTCAAAATACACGCCGTCAGCCGTCAGGAATTTTGGGCTGAAGTAGTCGTATGTATAGCCGTTGTCCTGTAACTCGGTTGAGCGGTAATAGATGCCCTGATGCGCGAACTGCCAGTTCATTCCCTGAATATTGCCCGGAACACTGTTTCCAGACCTTTCTCCGCCGAACCGTATACCCTGGAACCAACTGTTATGGACAAAGCCGACGTCTGTGCGGGATCTGCCCGTTTGCATCAGTTGCTGGACGCGTCCAAGGTGCGCGTTGAATTCGTCATAGTCCCTGGCGTTCGGATTACGGTTGCTCATCCTGTTGAAGCCGCTGCCGCCATGGGTAGCTCCCGGCCATGGGGTGACATTTCCGTAACCATATTCCGCGCCCCAGATGTGCCAGATCGTGCGCTGTCCGCCGGCGGCATAGTAGGAATAGGCGTCTCGTAATTGCAACTGGATCGGTTGCTGATTGTACCCTATTTGAGTGCCGCCCTCTTGGGAAAGGACTTTGTTCTGCAGCTTTGCGCCTCCCGACCAAAGCCGGTAAATATCAACCTGGTGGTATTGGTTATAGCTTTCGGCCTCGGGATAGTCAACTCCCATGATCGGCTCGGAAATCTCAAATGGCCTTCCATAGGTGATCTGAGCGCGGGTCTTGATGCCGACGGAGTTCAACCACTCTTTTAGGGGAATCAGCATTTCCGATATATATTTATCAGTCAGGAAACTCTGGTAATCGTTGACTATTTTTTCTGTTAGAGCGAGGTTATCAGTTAATTCATGGAAGCCTCTCTGCTCATAATAGGGAGTTCTTACCAAGTTAAAGCTATTGATCAAGCCCGCCGTCAAGAAAAGATAAGGCCGGATATCATAGCCCTTACTCTCAATAAAATCTTCTGTGAAATCCTCTGCCCAAAAGGTGATGCCGCCTCCGGATAGCGATCCCGCGCTCATCTCAAGGGAATCCATAAAGAGCTGCACGTCGCCGGCGAGGATCTTTGCGTTAAGAACCGGATCGTCAAGGTAATGCTCCTCCCAGAATTCCCTCAGCGCCGCTATACCCTTCTTGTCAAAATAGTTTGTGGCGTAGGAGTCGTTGTTCATAGATGGGCTGGAGGCTTGAGCGGTGCCCTGGGACCAGTAGGCAAATATCCGCCAAGTTCCCGCTTCAGGCGGCGTCCAGGTTAAATTCTGCGTCCAAACCGTTGAACCTTGGGTTACCAGTGACGTCAGGTCGATCACCGAGTCGTGATCAATGACATATGACGTATTTGTACTACCATTGTCTGAATTGTAATAGAAGAATGTGGTTTGCTGGGACTGCTTAAAAGCGTACGCCCCGATGAATCTCGCCGTGTTCCTGCGGGAACTCGGTTGCGGAAGCGCCGTCAATGACTCGCCGAAGTTGACCGCGCTGGTCCCCATGGCAACGTGCTGCATGGCTTCCTGGCTGTCCGGATCCAAACCGGGAACGTTGGACGTGGCCCAGTGGGTGCCGGAAGTCAGATACACGCCCATGCCCAGGTCCAGAAGTTCGTTCATCATAAACTTCCATTTATACGCCCACTGATCGGATCCGTAAGCGTAAATATTGTTGGGCGCAGCGGTCCCACTGCCGTTGGCGTTTTGCATACAGAGCTCAACACCCCTGTAACCGCCGTCATACAAAGCTTGAATTTCCTCGCGCAATGTGTCGGTAGTGTGCGACGCCGTACCCAGCCACCAGCGACAGTCTGTGCTGTACACCCTGTCAGGATCGATGTATTTGTCATCTAATGACTGCTGAAAGGGCGAGATCGCGGTCGCGAAGAGAGGCTCGGCGGCCTGCGGCGCCGCGAAGGATACGCCGGAACCCATCGCAAGGATCAAACTAAGGGTCAACAATAAGGATATTACTTTCTTTGCTATTTTGACTTCTTTCACTTCCTTCACATCCTTCACTTTTTTTACTTTTTTCACATTTTTCACCTTCCATTTCTAGATTTTTTTATATCATATATTAACGTGGAGTCAACGGACTATCACTATTGAATCAAAAAACATCACTATTCAATCAAAGTTTGTTCCTCTTTGGTAACTTAGCTTTCAGGAACTGCAATAAAAAGCGAGTTGTTTAAGCCGGAAGTTGCTGAACGCCGCGCGAATAGCGCGGCGCGCGGACATCGTCCACGTGAGGCGAGGGGAACCGCGCTTCGCCGAGCCGAGTTGGGTTGCGGGCTTTAGCCCACATTGGGAATGCGTATTGCAGAATGCAGCATAGATGTTTTATGTTAGTGGAGATACATTACTTTGTCGCTATTCGATACTGGTGTGGGGATTTTCCTGTTTTTTCGCGAAATATCTTGGTAAAATAGGCGGGATAATTGTAGCCCACCTTTGCGCATATCTCCGTGATAGAATCATCGGAGTTGGTCAACAGGCGCATTGCTTGCTTGATACGGCAATCTGTGATGTATTCTGTGATAGGCATACCAATTTCCCGGCTGAAAATACGGGAGAGGCTACTCTCGCTGACATGCAGTTCACGGCTTATGATTTCACGGGTTATGGGGTTTGAAAGGTTTTGGCGGATATAAGAAACCGCCATTCTCACGAGTCTAGACCATCCGGTTTTTTCATACACGACGTCGCTCTCCCCCTTGTGGTCCAGCAACCCAACGCACTCGGACAGGAATTCTTCCAGCTCCGCCTCATCGATCGGTTTGAGCAAATATCCGAAGGCGCCAAGTTTAATAGCGCGCTGGGCGTATTCAAACCGCGCGTGACAAGTCAGAAAGCCGCGTAGCGTCTGAGGATGATTTCGTTTTGTCCATTCCATAAGATCTAAGCCGCTGTGTCCCCGCATTTCGATATCGCTGATTATGATATGTATCGGAGTGTGAGTAAAAATTTGCCGCGCCTGATCATAACTATAGGTGATGTATGGCGCGTTGAGCGAAACGCGTTCCCAATCCAAAATATATTGCAAACTATCCGCAATCAGAATATCGTCGTCTACAAAAAGCAAATTGTACATCAAATCATCCTCCGTCCCGTGTTCCGTGTCCCGTGTCTCGTGTCGCGTGTTCCGTATTCCTGTATCCCGTGGCTCGTGGCTCGTGTCACATATCCCGTGTTCCTGTATCCCATGGCCCATGTTCCATGTCGCGTACCCGTGTCCCCTGTCCCCTGTCCCCTGTCCCATGTCGCGTGTTCCGTATTCCTGCGCCCGTGTTCCAAGTCCCTGTCCCCGTGTCCCTGTCCCCGTGTCCCTGTTCCCAAGTCCTGTGTCCCATGTCCTAAGTTGGCAGCCACATATCAATCAGCGCGCCGCCGTCTTCGCTATTTCTAAACTCGATGGTCGCCTGACCATTATAGATAACGGCAAGCCTGCTGACTACATTGCGAATGCCAATACTGTCGCTCTTGCTAAAGTCAAGCTGTACCGCTTCTTCGGACAACGATCGCAATATCTCTTCATTAAAACCAGCGCCGTTGTCTGCGATTTGAAAATGGATACCAGCCAAATCGTTCCGAGTTTTATAATCCGCTTGCAAACGCACCCAATTCGGGTGATTAGGAAGCATGGCGTGCTCGATGGAATTCTCTATAAACGTTTGCAGGATCAGCGGGGGGATATTAGCGCCATACAGATCAAACGGAACGTCTTCAATGTATTGAAACATGTTCGGAAAACGGAGTTCCTGGATATACGCGTAATTGCGCGCGTGGGACAATTCCTCCTCGAGCCTTACCAACTCGTTGATTTCTTTGTCAAAAAAGCGCAGATAATGTGATAGCCTCATGGTCAGCTCTTTGATCAATTCTGTGTTCTTTACGCGGGCCATGGCGTGGATAATGCTAAGACAGTTTAGATAAAAGTGCGTCTTGATCCGTATTTTCAAATATTGACAGGTTACATTGCGTTCACGCAATTGAGTATCAAACACTCTGATTTTCAGATCCTCGATCACATCCAGCAGATGGTTAATAGAGTACTCCAAAGCGAAAACTTCCCTCAAACGGGATTTCGTTTCGAGGCGAAGGTCAAAATTGCCCTCGCTGATCTCGTACAATTTCTGGATCAGCCGGGAAAATGGCCGATACATTAGGTACTGATAAACGATTACTACAGCCAGGATGAAAACAATCATTCCCGCCGTCAGCAACGCCATGTTAAACCCAAAATGCGTTCCCCTCAAAATCTCCGCTTTGGACAGCACGGCGGATATGGCCAGATCAGCTCTTGCGGAATAAGAGGATATGCCAATCAGATCGTCTGAGAGAAACGCCCACTCCCGGCCTTCCGGAACCAACTGGAATTTAGCGTCGTCGCCGGTCAATGGCTGTTCAGCCCCGACTCCGGTCGACGACTGCTTGGCGCCGCCGCCGCCTGTTAACAGCTGCCCGGCGAGAGTGCTGAGAATTACGGCGCCTCCGTTGTCCCGTGAAAAAACATCGCTGAATTTCGTATACAGGCTGGAAACTCTTACCCATGCGCCATAATATACATCCTCGCCTGGAACCATCAACAGCAAATAATCAGCGATCTCCGTTGAAATAAGTGACCACCGGTCGTTGACCATCACAGGCGCCGCAGTATTTTTCTCAATGATTCCAATAATTATCTCCCGTAAGCGGGTCAGTTCCACGTTGCTGATGCCGGCATACGCGTTTCTTGCTAAAAAGTCCGCTCGATCATCCCCTGGAGAGTAGATCCACGCGCATTCCGCCAAACCGTTGAGATGAATAATCTGGTCCAGTGTGCCAAGAATCCTCTGTTTACCACGAAAACGGCTCACTTCATCCACGTTACGGTGCAAGATTTCAATATCTCTGTTGTTAAAAATAAAATTATGCATGTACATCTCAAGGTTGCGGAGCATATTGTCCATGTCGCCGGTGTACGCGTTCAGCGCGTCAAGATTCGTTTTAGCCGCCTGGCTGATCATGGTATAGCTTTGATTCCGCTGCATGATATAAAGACCCGCGCACCCGAAAGCGGTAAGTAAGCAACACATCATGATCAATACCATAGCCAGCGAGCGCGTCTTACGCTGTTGTTTCTGTTTAGTCATCACATACTCCCGGCTGAGAGCCAATCATCCAGCTGTCTCTGTTTTTCAGCGATCACTTGATCGATTCCCGCTTCATTGAGCGCGGAGTTAAATTCATTCAACAGAGAATCCACGTCCCCAACGCCTTTTTCCAGAAGAGACGCGTATTCCGACACAACCTCGCTACAGTCAAATACTTGCTCTTCGACAGGCGTGGGATCATAAGTAAACCCATAGGCGGAGGAACGAGGCGCCTCTTTGTCGAAGGACAAAATGCGCTCCCAGAGATCCTCCGGCCATCCGTTCCATGTGTATCCGATAAACTGATTTCCCCACTGATAGCCGCGGAACTGCGCGTAACCGCTTGACGCCGCCGTTATGCCCGCAGGAAAATCGATGACCCCCTTATCTTCATCAATCACTTCATAATGCGCGCCCTCTATACCAAAGATGAGCAAGTTCACAACATAGGGGTCGGAGTACATCAGATTGAGGAGTTTCATGCTTTCAACCGGATGTTTGGACCGGGCGGATATCCCCCAACATCCCCGTTTGTCGACGTCGGTGTGGATGAATGGCTCGCCCAGTATCACACATTCAATAGGTTCGCCCGCGTCGGTAGAATCCACAGGCGAAAGGCCCGGGTGATAATTACAAACCTTACCGAAAAAATCAGGGGATCTTACGAAATTGTTGACCGAGTTCAGACTATAATCCTCATTAAGCAGGAGTTCGTTTTCGCGCCATCGGCTGATTGTGAGGCACATGTCCCGATATTCCTCCGTATTATACAGATTCACCACCTGTGTACCCCTCCCGTAATCCATGAGCACCCCCATACTATCGAGGAGCGGATCCCATGAACTGATTCTATAGGAACTAATGGGTACAATGCCGTCGCTCTTTTGTTTCAATTGCGTCAAAACAGCCGTGAGATCGTCTATTGTTTTCACAGAAGTCATATCCAGCCCGTTGGCGTCGGCGATGTTTTTTCTGTACTCGAAGCACAGGCATGAAGCCCGGTCCATCAGGCTGGCAATCGTATAGATATTTCCGTTGTAGGCGCTCACGGCGAGGAGTTCCTCGCCCACCGCCGATACAATCGCGCCGCCATGTTCCCAAAGCAACGCGTCCAGCGGCAGCAGCTTTCCGCCCTCCAATAGCATATCTCCCTGATAAGAGCGCCATATAGAAATAATATCCGGCAAACTGTCTGTGGCTAAAGACTTATTGATTTCCTGATTGTAGCGTTCAGCTTCAATGTATTCCAGAGAAACACGCGCTCCTATTTGCGGCGCCACATACGCGTCGAGTGTTTGGGAAATACGTTCTCCGTCAAAGTTTCCCGTATCGAATTTTCTTACAACGATGGTTATGGCGGGTAGGATTTCTGGCGTAGGCAGGACAGGGTCATCACGCCCATTGCAACCGGCCGGCGTCAGGCAAAACAGCAAAACCACGAATGTTGCCAGCATTCTTCTGAACATAAAACAGCCCCTCCCCCGCTCCTCATCATACCACAATCGTCACATCCCGGTCTACTCAGCGCGCGCAAAATGTACAAATGTACAAATGTAGAAGTGTAGAAATGTAGAAATGTACAAAACGCGCGTCAAACTGATACCCTAATAGTATTGACGCGCGGCTTTTGTTTGATAAAAGGAATGATAAGTATCGCCACATTGGCAATTCGAGATGCAGTAGAAAGCGGGGGTTTTACGAATGGTTGCGAATAGATCCCAAAGTTATGAAGAAGAAATGAAAGGAATACGCTGAGGATGTTGATGAGATCAGCGGTTGTTCAGCATTCCGGTGTGCCCTGTTAATATCAGAGATGACTTCGCGATAATGCCTTCGTCCCGAAGGCGCCTGAGAGACTTTTTATCGTCTGAATGGCTCATATTTTGAAAGAAAAGAAACGGGGTTATTCGACCCCCTTTTGATGTGCGGAGCAAATCTCCGGAAATTAGAATACTATCGTTAATCAGATAACACGCCGAACCAATAGTGTGCCCGGGAGCTTCAATAATTTGTATTGACGCATCATCTATATTTACTATTTGCCTGTCATCGAGAGCGGTATAGCCTTTTATTTTCATGTTGTATTTTATTAACATCCGGGCTTTTTGACCTGTAACCATGGGCTCTTCCATCTTCGATATGAATACGGCGGCGTTTTTGAAGAGCTTAAGCCCGCCAACATGGTCGTAATCTGAATGAGTCAAAAACACATGACTCACCCGCTCCGGCGCGAGGCCCAGCTTCTTCATGCCGGCGTCCGACAAAAGTTGATTCATTCCTGTATCAAAGGCAATGAGGTTATTGCCGGTATCATAAATGTAAAAATTGCTGATTGCGGTCTTGACCGCATATATACAATCTGATATTTGCGTAGTTTTGAGTGTCCTGAATATCATAAATACCTCCATTATGTGTTTAAGATTGCCATTCTTCACGCAGTATTAAGCGTGTTAATTTTTTCATTCTTCTCGACGTATTAAGCGCTTAAGATTGCCATTCTTCACGCCTCGCTATATTTTTTCAAAAACGATCTTCTCACTGTTAAACATTTTCGCAAGCACACCCGCGCATATCAATGAGAATACTACATTTGCCAAGACAGTCATACCGATATTTAAAGCGGAAAAATCCTGTTTGAATACTGCTGTAAGGCTTTGCGCGCTGTTGAATATGGGTATTAAGTAGTAATAGAATCCCTTTATCACACCGCCCGTAAACATACTCGACAGACCGCAAGTTATACTGACAAACATGAGTGGAGCGGCATAAGAATTAGCCTCTTTTATAGATTTCGAATATGCGGATAGTAACGACAGAATTGACACCATAACCAAAACTGTTGAGATTATAACAATAAATATCATTAGGTATTCGAATGCGGAATATCTAATAGCAACGGCGCTTGCGCCACTGACCGCACTCATCAGATTTGGGAGTGAAAGCATCAAGCCTATAAAGCTCACAATTACTCCCAGAACCCCGAATATAGTTATGCTCACTATTTTAGCCAAGGCTATGTGAGTTCGTTTTGCGGGTGTAACAAGGATTGTCCCCAAAGTCCCGCGCTCTTTTTCCCCAGCAATGGATTCAGGAGCGATAACCGTGCAACCTTGATAGATAACAATGAGGAGTAGCATCGGAATCAACGACATCATAAATGTAGTACTCCATTCGGGGCCTTTTACGTTCAAATCATAACTAAAACCATCCGAATCTGCGGCATTGACATCAAATTTTTTAGTCAAGCTGCGTTCATAGCCTCTGAGAATTTCACTCACATTTGCGAATACCTGTATGGATCTGATAATTGACGAATCATACCATATTTCAACATTGGGCGCAGGTCCATTCGACGACGCAAGATCATACTCCGCCACAGTAGAGTCAAAGCCTACTGGAAATATGACGAGTAGATCCGCCTCTTCCGCAGTAATCCGCTCCTTTACCGCCTGAATATCAGATTCGGATATATCCGTGATATCAACAGGCATACCGCTTTCCGTTATTGCCTCTGAAATGGATTGCGGCATATTAACTACGGACACCCTGCTTTTATAATCCTCGTCTACATTAATTAAACTGCCCATAAAGAAACCCATCAGCGTGTACATAACATAGACAAGCAGGCCTTGTAGAATAATCCCTGAAAAAACCAACTTTCTGTCCCCAAAAAGCCGGGATAATTCTTTTTTTAATATTGTAAGCGTATTATTATTATTCACCATTATACAAGCTCCTATCTAATGAAACGGGACATATGGTCTTGGGTAATATTGTAAGCGTATTATTTTTATTCACCATCACACAAGCTCCCCCGTAGCGTCGCGGTATATATCAAAGAACGCCTGTTCAAGCGTTCCTCCCGCCGTAGCCGCAATCTTGTTTACACGATCACATGCAACCATTTTACCGTCTATGATAATGCCGACGCGGTCACACAAATTCTCAGCCAAACCGAATATATGGGTGGAGAGTATGATGCTCTTACCCTGTTGCTTTAGCTCACCTAAAAAATCTGATACGATCTTTGCGGTTATAACATCAAGTCCATTTGTCGGCTCGTCAAATATAATTATGTCAGGGTCATGTACTATAGAAGTCGCAAGCATGACTTTTTGCTTTGTGCCTTGCGATAAATTAGCAATTTTTACATCGGCGAATTTGTCGATCCCGAATTTTGCAAACAGCATTTGCTTACGGGATTTGGCTTTTTCCTTATTAATGCCGTGCATTTTTGCAAAGAAATCAAAGGTATAATTCGGAGTAAAAAAATCATCTAATTTCAAGTCATTCGTTAGAAACCCAATGCTCCGCCTAACTTCCTGCGGTTGTTTCACAACGCTGAATCCTCCGACGGTCGCGTCGCCGGAAACTGGATCAATCAATGTCGCAAGCATGCGCATTACCGTTGTTTTTCCGGCGCCGTTCGGACCCAAAAGTCCGAACACTTCTCCTTTATATGATGTGAAACTCACATTGTCAGCGGCTATGATTTCCGCCTTGTTGAGCTTCCTTAGCTTTTGCTGCTTCTTTGACAGCTTAAATGTCTTTGTAAGACCCTTTACCGTTAAAACTTCCTCCATTGTTTTTCCCTTAATTCCATTTTTTTATAATAATAACATGAATTATGCAAGAATTCCAATTATACCCATGAGCGAAATGAATTGCAGCGAATGGGTGCGCAGACGCCGGTCGTGAAGCGACAAACATCAGATACGGCGGCTTGTGCATAGAGTTATACTTGCGAGCGAAAAATACAATTTGTGCATATGTTTTCGCTCGTTAGTATAATCCATATGCGTATGCGGCGCGCCCTACTGGATCATCTTTTGAAATCTGATGGTTATATCCTTATGGAGGCTGCCGTCCATCAAACATACAACTCTTTTGGTATATCTTATATGACTGAGTTCGTGTGTTATCATTACGATGGTCATGCCCTCGCGGTTCAGTCTTTGAAAAATACTCAAGATTTCTTTAGTGGCTCTGGTGTCCAGGTTCCCTGTGGGCTCATCCGCCAATAATATCAAAGGATTATTTACAAACGCGCGCGCAATCGCAACCCTTTGCGCCTCTCCTCCTGAAAGCTCATGGGGCATATGGTTGGCTCTCTTCGATAGCATGACTTTATCCAAAGCTTCCAGTGCTTTTTGGCGCCTAATTTTTTTTGGCGTATTACAATAAATCATCGGAACTTCGACATTTTGAACTGCGGTTAGATTTGGCAATAAATTAAATGTTTGAAATACGAATCCAATTGCTTTGTTCCTTATTTCAGATAGTTCATCGGCCGTAAAATCAGACACTTTCTTACCATTAAGTATATATGTCCCCTCGGAGGGCTTATCCAGGCAGCCTAAAATGTTCATCAGCGTCGATTTACCTGAGCCGGATACCCCAACAATAGAAAGGAATTCGCTCTTTTCCACACTCAAGCTTACTCCTTTTAGCGCCTCCACACTAACTTTTCCGGAATATATTTTTTTTACGTCATTGATTTCCAATATCCTTTTCATATTTTTCTCCACATGCAAGATGTCTCGACCAGGTAGCAAACAGAAACGATTTCATTAGCGGAAGCCTACCTATGCGTACCTTTCTAATGCGGGCTAACGCCCGCAACCCAACTCGGCTCGGCGAAGCGCGGTTCCCCTCGCCTCACGCGGACGATGTCCGCGCACTGCGCTCTCGCGCGGCGATTAGCAACTTAATTCTTCAACAACTTGTTTTTCATTAGCGTTCCTGGAGATTAAGTTGCTAATTGGAGGTTAATGCCTTAATAGGATCCAGCTTTGCCGCGACTGTCGCCGGGTAAACCCCAAAAATAACGCCGATCAGTATTGAAATAAGCAGGGCGATCGCCGCATAGAGAATTGAAATATGAGTTTCTATGTCCATCATTATGCCTATGAAATCCGAAAGCAAAACGCCTAGCGCCAAGCCTACGATACTTCCTAATGAAATCACGATAATAGTCTCGAACAGAAATTGGAGGCAGATATCTTTGTATTTGGCGCCGAGGGATTTTCTGATACCTATCTCCCTTGTTCTCTCATTTACTGAAATCAGCATAATATTCATTATGCCAATACCTCCGACAATAAGTGAGATGAACGCTACGAAAATCACAAATTTTGAAACATTGCCTATAACATCGTCGACTAGTTCTACCTCCGTAATCGGATTATATATGCTGTATCCGTCCTTCGTATTTCGCGAAATATCTATAATGCGCAGGATATCGTCGCTCGTCTCGTCAATCTGTTTTACGTCTTCAACTTTCACTTCAAGATAATCATATGTTAAAAGCGAGTTTGACTTTGCAAAAATATGGGCGCCGGTATAAACGTTAGGCGGGATCTGGAGGGTTTCATTATACCTGGCGCCCTCGATAACGCCAACAATCACAAAAGTCCGATGAACGTTCCCTACAGAAAAACCAATATTCTTGCCAATTACTTTAGTCCCGCCAAACATCAGGTTTGATAGATTGCTGTCAATAACGATAGAATTGCTTTCATTTGCTATATCGTTGTAATTAATAAATCTCCCCTCGAGCAGGTTGTAGTGAGTGGTAAATTTACTATCTTCCGTGCCTGCCACAATCCTTATGACTTTATTCTCGTTGCTCTTTTGGATAGAAACACTGCTGTACCCTGTGATGAATCCGGTCACGTAGGAAATATTTGGATGATTTTTTAAAAGGTCTATATCGCCGCTGTTTAGCACAAACTTTGATTCCGAGAAATTGTTTTGCTGTAAAATGAGGTTACCAATGCCAAGTTCGCTGAAGCTGTCATTTATTACTGCTCTGAATCCCTCGCCCAAACCGGTGACTATTATAACTGAGGAAATGCCAATCAGAACGCCGAGAACCGTTAAAAAAAGGCGGACTTTTTTTGAGACGACATTTATATATGCTGTTTCCAGGCAAGAAAAAATACTAATCTGTCACACCTCCAAAAACCGGGTCGTTGGCGAGGCCCGCTCTGGCAACTCGCGCTCTCGTGGTCTAGTTTTTCAACTCCTCGACGATATCGCCTTCTTTTAGCGTTTTGTTCGGGTTCATAACATAACGTTCGCCGACTTCAACGCCGTCGATCACAATATCCAGATTGTTGAATTCCCCTGTCTTAACCAATCTTTTACTTATTCTATAGTTTTCATCTACGATAAAAACAAAATCATCGCCATTTTCATCGGCAAGAATAGCCAATATCGGCGCCATTTTCACATCTCGAAGGTTCGCGACTGATAAATGAACATCCACACTGTATCCGATCCTGATGTCTCTGACAGAATCCGGGAGCGGAGCTTTCACTTTAACGACGTCCTCATTGTTGCCCCTGTCGTCCATTCTTGTCTCTACGATGGTCGATATTGAGCTGATGTTTGCAGTGAACTCTTCGTTATGCAGAGTATCGCCGGCAATTGTAACGGCTTGGCCTATACTGATTTTATTCGCTTGGTTCTCCGGGATATAAAACTCTATGTTAAAATTGTCGTTTCTCATATTGATAACTTCGATCAGTTTCTGCCCTTTGGTTACATAATCGCCATTCTCCACAAAGACTTCTTTTATCACACCCTTATGAGCGGAGACCTCTTCTAGCCTATAGCTATCTATAAATAGCCTGAGTTCGCTTATCTCGAGGTCTATTCTCTCCTTCTCATATAGCAATCGTTCGCGTGTAATTTCATTGAGTTGAAGTTCCTTTTGCGAGTCCGCGGCTTTCTGGTCGAGGGCGCTCTTTGCTATCTCGAGAGATTTCCTCTGATATCTGACGTCGCTTTCAACGCTCTCTATGTCATTAACTACGTCCCCGATTCTTCTATCGATTTCCTTTAGCACCGTGATCGAGTCTTCAAACTCGTTTCTCGATATGGCGTCCGCTTCATATAAAAACCTTTTACTTTCATATCTATCATATTCATCTTTGTAATCACTTTGGAGATAGGATAGGTTTTCGTAAAGGCTCCGGAGATTGCTGTTAAGGCTTTCGATGTTGTTTTCAAAATTCAGGATTGAATTCTGTTCGGCAAAAAGCGATACCTCCGTATAGGAAGCTTCAAGCCTTTCAATATCCGCATTTTTCGCCTGCAAATCAATAGTGAGTTTGTCCAGAGACATTTTTTTGTCGTTAATTAATTTATCGTCATATGTCAGCAACCTGTCGCTTTCATCAATAAAGTCGTTGTTTTTATAGCTGAAATCCTTTATTACGCCTTCATTCGAAGCGTATATAAACAAGGACTCTTTTGGGATTATCTTACCAATTAATTGCTTATCAATATTTACGTCGCTTGTTTTCACAACGCCAATCCTAACCGGAAAAGCCACGCTTCTTACTTTCAAGCCTTCGCTATTCATAGCCGTATAAAGTGCTAATCCCAAGATGATAAGCACTACGATCACGACAAAAACTCTTTCCTTTCTAAATGTAGATTTCAAAATATGTCCCTCCCACTTGTACCTAAGCAATGTTTTAAACGCGTTGATATTATCTAAATAGATTTGATATCGTCCCCATGGAAAACGACGTCATTGAAGCCATTGAGATCGAATATATCAATAAAAACACTCCGCTGAACGCAATTGATTTGGAAGCCGAAAACTCGTTGATCTTTTTTATTCCGAAATAGATAATGACGGTGATCCAGAGACTGAAGATATTTATCGTCGTTGTAATCCAGTATAAAAAATTAAAATATTCGGGTTTCTCATAGAGAAAATATGACAACGCTAAAAATCCGTTCGTGTTTCCCGTGAATATGATTAAGGTATTATTGAACAGTACTCCAAAGATCAAAACGATGAACATATGGCTAATCAGAGAAAAATGTTGTCGATATTCACCTTTTCCCTTAAAAAGTTTTACAAAGATATGAAACAACAAGGCTATGAATGCGCTCGAAACAAATACTACTATTATCATTACACAATATATGACAAAAGCGGAATCCAGGCTGCTGTTCACGGCGCTGTTAAACTGTTCGATCAGTTGGTTCGCTAACTGATTGTCGATCGCGGCAAATCTATTGGCGATTTCCGCGCTTATCTCGTGATTTCTTATACCGGATACTATTTGGTTTTGAAAAATGCTTGGCAATAGTAGTATTGCGATCAGCAAGTACGCCGACCTAAAACTCGGAAAGGCCTTAATATTTTCTGCTAACTTTTGGGGCGCCAAAAACAAGCGCGTCAAACGATCGACCATATTCAGGCTCTTATCGCCTTTCGAGCTTTCCAAGATATCTTCGGTTTCATTACCGGCTTCATTACCGGTTTCATTACCGGTTCTAATTATGTTTTCATTATTGCTATCCATTTCATTTCTGCATGAATAATTCATACTTCCCTTTCTTTGATTTTTGTATCTCAGAGTACATACATATTCATGAATGTCTTAAATTGGATAAAACTATTTTGTATTCGCCTGAGCGAAATATACTATGATATTTGAGGCAGAAATTGATATTCGAAATCAACAAAAAGGTAATTAAAACAATAGGAACAATGAGGGCTGGAATGATCCCATAATTCCCCAAATACCAATATGAACCAAAGACTACATAACCCCAAAAAACAGGGTTGAATATAAAGCAGACGAAGCCATAAAGTGAAGTCAGTGTTTTTTCTATTTTGCTCATTTTTAGTTTGCCAAACTCAGGAAATCTAAAAATAAAGCATAAGAATACCACAATACTTTTGTCATATAGATTGTCGATCCCCAATACCGCACCGAGCAGCCAATACCCGTCATACTTTGTGAATGGTATGAGATTGAAAAAATTGACCGCAAAGCTCAAAATAAAGCAATACAGCCAAATGTCAGACTTAAAAGCGACATACAAGACCGCATATACAGCGCTCACTATACTGCTGCACATAAACCCGGATATAGCCACAACCGCCTTGTTGAGTTTGTTTTGTATAAGATACATATGATTTGTGTTGACATATAACATCGGCATCAAATAAAACAATTTCAAGCCTACGCTTCCCGTCTTTCCGGTATATTTATAACAGGATGCGCTATGAGCAAATTCATGCGCTAACCCGCCTAACCTATTGAAAACAATTATACAAAAAAAACTTGTAAAGCTAATGTTAACAGCAGCAACGCTGTTTAAAACCAAGCTTCTATAATAAATCAGAAACCAAACCGAACCGATTACAGACAAGAAAAACAGGATAACCCCAAGTGGCGAAATAAACGTCTTCAGAAAACGAAACAACCATTCAGCCTCTCCTTCTTTGCAAAAAACGAACAGCTTAATATCCCTCAAGTCGTATTTTTTACTGGTTTTGCCGGCGTTAAGAAATCCTGTTTGATTCAATTTATCTCGCAGGATTTCTTTATTTTCTACACTTATCCGATCAAACGTCGATGCATCGTTGCCGTCCAAAAGATGACAAAAAAAATCGAATTCTGTCAATCCCAACTTAAGGCACTTGCCATCAAGCTTATTTCTTATGATGTAGTAAGCATTATCAAAAAGCCTGGTTTCAAAATTATCTAATGTCTCCATACAAAACTCCCAAAACTAATAAAAATCAAATTTTCTCTTATTTCGAGTCAGTGCTGTACTCCTCATGAACTTAAAAAACCGTTGGTAAGATTTCAAATGGAATGAACAGTTGATAATAATATGGTATTTTGCTGGTCAACTAGATATGATAATTGATGATCCTCAATTATCCTTGATGATCCTTGATGATCCTCAATTATCCTCGATGATCCTCGATATAAGCAAGATTTCTTATGCTCTTCTCAATAATCATTTATAATAGAAATTATTTGTAGAAAAAATCATAGTTTCTCCTGTGGACTAATTAGTGAAGCAGAAAATAATACTCCATAACTGGTCTTTTTTACAACACCATTGAGAATTATTTTTTATGTTTCACCGGTGTAAGCGTAATTCATAAGAGCAATTTTAAGTAAAAGTAATAATTGCCAGAGCTGTAAGGACGAGAGCTGTGCCAACACCAACGCCGACGCCGAAACCTTCGATAAAATCTCTCGCGTTGCCCAATTCTTCCATGGACTCTAATTCTTCGAATATAAGCTCGTTTCTCATTCATTCACCCCCTTTATAGACCCTATGCCATGATTGTCAACTGTTCTTCCATCTGAATGATAATTCTACAAATAATAATCTAACCCTGGTAAAAAAGAACTATTTTTGCCGTTTTGAATAATTGATAAAATTAATCAAATAGAAAGCGTAACTTGCAATGACAAAGAGATGCAATGGGTTTAAGGTTTTGTAAACAATTGCGTCATATAGTAAAAACCCCAGATTAACAACATTCACCAATGTAAAAATCAACAAAACAGCCTTTCTGAACTTCAAACTAATACCCCCTCATAGAATCTGCATTTTTTGTCCGACGTCTCCACTTTCATTGAACATACTTCATATACTTTTCAACTGCTTTTTTATACTTGAATAAGTCTTCCGCATACTCGTTGATTGAAAAATCTGGCGCCCCTGTATCAATACACGGGTACTGCTTTTCAAATATTTTTGACTCGTCATTAAAAATCTCGTCAATTCTGCCACATACAGAAAAATCAAAAAACTTCTGCAGGTAGCATATTAACTCGTCGTGCTCAAGCCCGTTAATTTTTCCAGTAAAATATTGATATAGCGCGTCATAGAAAGGATTGCTCGTGTCAAGTTCATTTTTTAAAAATATGATTATACTCATTATAGAATTTGACGCTGAGCTATAGTCCTTTAAAAAAGCATGGCACATAGCCGTCATGTACATATTGTCGACTCCGTGCTCCTTTCCTTCATACGCATATGAAGACAAAAACCCGGACATGCCTCCAAGAGTATTCTCATTTAGATAATTCCTGAAATGTATAAGAGTTCCCAGAAGATACTTGCAATTGTTCCTATCTATTATCGAGGGGTGGTTCAACAAACTTCTGATATGAAACCTTGTGTTCTGCGCCTCGTATTCCGCATCAGAAAAGCACCGCATCTCTGAAAAGCCCGGAATCAGAATGTGATAGCTACTGAATCCTGTATACGACACATCATGAGCCAATACACACAAGTCACTTTCCTCAAATTTTTTAAGCGCAAGTTTCATCAGGTATTTATTGTCAACAACACTTTCATTTCCCATTGGTACAAAATCATAAGACGGTTTTTCGAGCATGATTTCGTACGGATAATCACTTTTTGAACAGACGAAAGAGTTGACCTGATTAAAATCTGTGCTAGTCATTGAGTTGCTGAAATCGAGATTCGAGTTCTTTGAAAAATCATGCAAATCCGCTCCCTGCATGGCTTCTGTAAATATGCGTTCCAGAGCGATTCTCGGATTAACATGAGAGCCAAGTTTAAATCCATATTTCCCCGTGTTCTTTTCTATTACTAGCAACCCTACGACGGGGTATTTCCCCCCGATAGAGCAATCCTTGATGATAAACGTGTAATTTTTCATTTGCTGTGCTTTTAGGTAAAGTTCATATATGTTTTCAAACGACGCCAGATATGAAATCGGAATATCAGGCAAAGAGAGTTTTTTTTCAATGATCTCTTTTAGAGCAGCCCGCTCAAAAATTTCACTAAGGCCTTGTACAAGCGCCTCTTCCCTTGAATTTCCCGCGCACATGCCGTTGCTGCCATAAGCGAAGTTATATAAAAAGTATGGCGCGTGTTCCACACTGCCTTTCGTGATATTATCAAATGGTACGCACAAAAATCTATTCTTAATCCTGAAGAAATTGTAATCCATCTTTTGGAGTTTATTCAGCACGTCGATTTTCTTCTGTCGATCGCCTTGCGCCAACTCTCTCTCGGAAAACAAAAATTTGACAAATTCTCCATTTTCTTCAACCAGTTCTTCAGCCGTTAAAAAAACTTCATCAGGGAAAAAATTGTATCTAAAGTCGCCGGAAGACAGCAATGTCGCATAGGCATGGACACTGATGAGCTTCATATTTTGAAGCCTTTCCAGAAATTCGGCGTACGCGCTTGCCCGCGCGTAGACTTCCGACAAGCCTTTCCCATTGGTTCCTATACTTGAACCTTTTATCGTCAATCTGAGAGAATACGTGCCTATGCTGCTCTTCGTCAGCATCTTTTCCTCAACTTCAATGCCAATCTTGTGTAAAATTTCCTTTACTATACTGACAGTTTCCGCCGGACTTCTTTCTTTGCAATGCTCTAGCATATACTCCGGGGTGTTGGCGATCACTTCACATCCTCCTCTCTAAAATCTATGATATGGTTATCTGATTGTCTCGGTGTGATAATTAATGGGTTATCTATATTTATATACATTCATATGTATTAACATGTATTCACATGTATTCACATGTATTCACATGCATTCACATGCATTAGGCCTTTTTAACGTCCAGATAAATTAGTAAAGCTTGAAAAAGCACGGCGGCAAGGAAAATAAAACTCAACAGCAGCACTACAGCGTACACCGAACCCAAAACATCGTTCAAACCCTGAATGCTTGCAAAAGCAGTATCTCTTAGCAGTATCACACTCATGGCAAATAGATACAGTAACAAGTTTATAAATCCTATTTTATATACATTGTCATTTTCATCCGTTATAAAAATTGGCGCGATAACGGTATAAACGAAAGCCAGAATTCTTGTCGTCATTTGCGCTTCATGAAATATTACGCCCAAAAGAAGAATACAAATCGCTATTAGATTATGTATGTTGAGAACCGAATAATGGTTGGCGCCGTCAAGTAAATACTTTTTTTTGGGTCTAAGTGAAAATGCTCTATTACTGATAAAATTCTCTAAATAAATATTATCTATATATTTTAAGCCGCCCAAGCCAAGTAACACCTTGAACGCCTCCTCGGACACGCTTGCGGCTATCTGATACATCACAAAACTGACTGAAGGAGCTATTCCGGAAATTCTAATAGAATTCGTGCTATAATCGTTGAAATCACACGCGTTGGAACTCTTACCGGGTATAAATGTCGGCCCGATATACTGGCCAATAGACGTTAACGTTGAGGAAATATATTTGATATGATTTTTCACGCAAACGCTGTCCAGCCACAATGAAAAATAAATCGGCGAATCAAGTGATTTAATTATGAGGTCATACTTATTCTTGAGACAAATATCTGACAATTGCTCTTCGTTTTCGATTTTGAGGTTAATGGCGTTGATTATTATTTCGCTATTGATCGCCTCCAATTTCGCTTTCAGTACATCCACCTTGAAAAGCCCAATGTCATTGCGATCATAAAGTATCTGCCTGTTTAGATTGTGTTCCTCAACCACGTCGAAATCCAGTAAATCTATGCGTCCGACGCCAAGCGTTGTTAAGTTCCACGAGACATGAGTACCGATGCCGCCACACCCCAGGATAAGAACGCTCTTATCTTTTAAGGCATTTGCTTGTTGGAGCATCCCACTGTGATAATAAAATGACCTGGTCCTAGAGTAATAACCTGTGTAATCCAGTTGTCGAGGTAGAATATACCCATTTTTTAGCCAGTCGGCAATACTGTTATAGCCAAAAATGTCTGACAATTCTTTTCTCCCGTATCCCCGCCCATTTATCATCTCCAGAAATACTTCTTCCTGAGCGCCGGTGAAATCATAAGTGTTTTTTTGCTCAAGTCCGATTGCATCGGCAAAAATATACTTATTCTTGTCTTTAACAATTGTTATGTATTGATTGATATAGAAAAGATTCATATGAAACCCCTCTTATACTCTCTTTAACCCTGTATCAGTTGCAGATATGACAGAATATTTGTCGCCGCTATTAGTATTAGGAACGGGATATATAAAACGCTCAAAGCCCCGAAGCAGATATAGAATATGTCATTTATTCCACTCATGCGCTTCATCTCGATGACGTTATACTTTGTTTTAGTCCTAAATCCGAATCTTCTAAGCACGCCTAAAATAACAAACCAGAATATACCAATTGACTTTTCCCGCAAATAGTCCTCGTTGATGATCTCCTGAAAGATATAATAGCCATCTAATTTTAGGAATATCACAACATTGGCAATTATGACGCCAAAGTTGGAAATGACGGAAAGTAAGAATATGACGCTAATATCTGTATCCTTAAAAAACAGCCCCCAAAGTATCAGCAGTATACCAATTAGCAATACATTTGCGAAAGCCCCTCCCAAAAGTATCAATATCTTATGCGCTTTATTTTTGATCGTCCTAAGCAGGCTTACATTCGTATATGCTAACGGAGTAAAAAAATACAACATAATTCCAACCTCCGGAACATTTACTTTGTAATACCTGGCGATAACAAGATGTCCCAACTCATGCAATGTAATGAACAGCAACGTAATAAGAAAAAGAATGATATAGTTTTGATAATTATTGACCAAATTCTCAAGGTCAGCGACATATGTACTATTCAGGATAAGGAATACACATCCGGCTAAAAACACCGGCAATGAGAAATATAGCAACAAAACTGCCAGTATTTTTGTCACAGGGTGATCCGATGGCAGCAGTTTATCTCCTTCAAATAATCCTATCCTGAGTTTAAAAATATCTTTAGCGCTAATTTTATTTACTGTATTTATAACGCCCAAGGACTCAAACTTTATGAGCAGTAATTCGATTAAATCGACGTTAAATTTCCCGCTTAACGCGCTCAGCTCCTCAAGCGTCTTCGTGCCGTCACAATTTGAGATCACCTTATATTCATCCTTGCCAATAATGAATATCTTTTTCCTCACTTTGCAAAACACATAATACTGCGAATCATTTATAGCGACGATCTTTATGCTTTTGCTAAGACATGGCTTATCAATCGTAAAAATAATTAAACACCCCAAACGTTAAAATAGAATAATCACAGGCAAAACCGCAAGAACTAATAACTCAGTCGGAATGTATAGCAAAGTAAAAATAAAAGAAGCATTTTCTTTTTAATAAACTAAAAATACATTGCCGAACGCCATAAAAGGCGACAAAAATGTTACACAGAGCTCAATATCAGTAAAACTAGCAGCAGGCGATAGCTACGATTGCAACGACGCCAAGGCCGGTAACAAAGCCAGCGACAAAATATCCGTCCCCTGTTGCTTCGATATTCTCAACTTCCGTTATATCAAAAGCATTAACGTTAAATGCATGATCCATAATTCATCCCCCAATTCATATTATTATTTTTCACTTCATTTCCGACTAATTTATTACATAGGCAGTTGCCTGTGATTATTCACATTCGCCCTTCACTTAACAAATCTCGTATTCATATAAAGCGTTTTTGATGATCCTTGATATCATTCTGGATTCCCGCGGCGGAGTGCAGTAAATAGGCATTAGGATTATTGAGGATGTCAGTCCGCTGATAAACCCGAAACCAACTACACAGCCAAGATCATATATCTTGGAAACTATTCTAAATAGCGTATTTTCATCAATCGGAGCGCCCTTTACGTCCACAATGTCAACCGCGAACATAAGCCCTGCCGTCCTAATTTCATACACACATTCAAAAATTGAAAGCTCATTCCGCAAACTTAAGTCAAAAGAATCACTTAAGTCCTTAACCCTTTGAGCCATATCGTCTTTTAACAACTCGTTAATTGTCGCTATGGAAGCGGCGGCGCACACAGGGTTGCAGTTTTGAGTCGAGAGGTGATAAAATATCTCATTTTTCTGATTAAACAACTCACATATATCTCGGGAAACACACACCGCTCCGAAAGGGAGATAGCCATTGGTAACGCCCTTTGATAAAGCGATAATTTGGGGCTTTATACCATATTTTTGAAATGAGAAGAGGGCGCCGGTCCTATAAAAACCGGTGGCGACTTCATCGCATATAAAAAGAACGCCATTTTCGGCGCATAACTTGTATAAGGTTTTGATATACTCTTCGAAAACGGGTATAACCCCCGCTGATGACAAAACAGTTTCCACAATGACTGCTGACAGGCTCTCTTTTACCTCAGAAAACTCACTATTCAAGGTATCCAGCATCCTCTCCCTGCAGTCTTTTTTTATATTGTTCGTTTCACAGCAACGGCAATAAGGCATGGAAAATTTTATAAAACCATCTACAAATGGCGCATAATCTCTTTTATGAGCCTCGTCATAGCTTGTGGCGCTCATTGAACCATAGTAGTTTCCGTGATAAGAATTGCTGATAACGCCAATCAGGGATCCTGCCCGCCCGGAAATTGCGGCGTACTTACGCGCAAGTTTAATCGCTACCTCAATCGACTCGGAGCCGGAACAGGTGTAAATTATTTTTTCAATTTCATCATGAGTTATATCATGGAGCAAACTTGATAAGTTTTGAATCATTTCAGTGGTAAACCTGATCGGGTTAACATATGGAAGAGTATTTAGCTGCGAATTAACGGCGTCGATAATACACTTTTTGCCATAACCCAGATTCACATTCCAAAGCCCGCTGTATGCGTCGATGCGTTTAATTCCCTTTTCGTCATATATGTAACAGCCCTCAGCTTTTTCAGCCCACAGATCGCCTGTGAAATCAGGTCTTTTTAATGGACTCCAACAGCGTTTTGCCTGAGGCAAAGCAACCACCCCTCATTATTTATTCATTCATTCATTCATTCATTTATTTATTGTGTCAGGTATTTTTCCAATGTATAATCAGTTATTTTTCTAATATATAGAATAAAAAATTCTCATAATTGGCTTTGAGTTCCTGCACTGTGCATTTGCTGAATTTACTCTCTGAAATCAATTGGTCTATAAAGCGCCTGGTCAGTTTTTTTTTGTTTGTGTATGATATATATCGCCTTACAGCTTCGCCTTCAAGCACAACCTCAAAATACAGGTTACAGATAACGCGCCCGGGGACATAATCGATAAAGTCTCCCATTAAGAGAGTCCCTTCAACGCCATTTATGACAATTGATTCCGAAAACGCCGGGCCTTTACTTTTTTGCTGATCTTCTTTATAAAGAATACAGTCAAATATAAACTTCCCCTCCGTCTCAAGCACGTCATACACTTCATTTATCAACTTCAGCAGGAGATTCCTGTTTTCCGATAATATGCAAATTGTTGTGGCTGGCAATATAACGCTGTTATACTTACCACAAAATTCCATTTTGAATATATCGCCCCTTGTAAAACTAATCCTCTTTTGAACACCGGTCACCATGGATTTTATTTTTCGGGAAAAAATAGCAAGCATGTCCAAAGACGCGTCAACGCCGTGAACACGCAGACCTTTCTGTGCTAACGGGATTGCGATCCTTCCAGTTCCACAACATAATTCCAACACGTCCCTGCCGGCGCTCATACACTCGGACGAATATATTTCCAGCTCTCCCTCATTCACGGCATAACAATCATAAATATCTGCAAAGATCCCTTCATATGGGGCAACTTCAATAATATCTTTATGTAGAACTCTTTTTTGTTCAAAAATATCAAAGTAAAACATACACTAATCACATCTTTCCTATATCGCTGTTTCAAACTGTTTTTTGACTATATCAACATGACCGCGCGCAGTCGCTTTGGATATAGCGAACGCATCGCAGTAGGCGCCTATAATTTCTTCATCTGAAAACCCTCTGTTTACAGCTTCAACTATGAATACCAGTTTTTTGTCAACCCTCAGTAATTTGGACATATTAAAACTAAAAGCATAGTAATCATCAATTAGTTTGAACATAAAAACGTTCAGCCTAAATCCATAATCGCCACTCTCCTTCACAAAGGGGCAGGCAAGCGGATGGCGGAAATGACTGATTTCCAAGTCATTGATGGACATTTTATTCCACAATTTAAATTTTGGCAGCAACTCGTTGAAAACTGAAAGCGCTAACATATATTCAGGCAGTGCTTCATACTCCTTAACTATACGACAATACTCGGCAGTATCTATACCATCAGGAAGGAGCGCGCATCTGGCGCAACGCTTATCCGCCACACAATCCGAACATCCGCGCTTGATTCTTTCCGCTTTCATCAGGGTCGAGCAGTTTTTTAAACTAGGAAACATGTCATCGCTGATAATCCCTATACTCTTTGAGCAATTAAAGCACGGTCTTATTTCGCCGGAACTCATAAGAACGAATCTTGTAAGCTTTAACAAAGTACACTTTGATTTGAGCCACATGCAGGTATTCACGAGCCTGTTCATGTACGAGAATTTCCCCTCGTTGGAAAAGCGCGCCAAACCTTCTTCAAAAACCATTAAATCGTCGTTATTCGTTATCTCAAAAAATGTATTTTTTTTGAAGGCCCCTGCAGCATATTCTTGTGAAGAAAGCTTTATTTTCTGAAATTCCTCTTTATAGCCGGAAGCAAAACCGTCATAGCGCACCAGACCGCCATCGCTTATCAAATGTATGTGGTTGAAGTATGAACGTTTTGGTTCCTGGGCGTTCATACTTTCGGGTGGGGCCCTATGGTCCCCCCCGACCTCAAAAATAGCGCTATTAACGCTCATTGCATCTTTCAGAAATTCAGTTTTTTCCGGAGAAACAAAAGTGTCAATTAACACGTGCTTCGCACCCTCAAACATCTTTTCTGAAAAGTAAACTCCGGTCATAAAACTGTTAAGTCCGTTACTCATTGCCTTCGAGTAATTTTCACTGTAAGTCTCTTTCTTATATTTAAGCAATTCCACTATGTCAATTCGTCTCAAGGCCTCTGATCCGATGCATTGTGAGGCAGTTTCTGATTTAGCGCCAATCAGGGTGGTTTCTGAGCAGGCGCTGCCTGAAAGGATGGTTCTGAGGAGCGATAAGTCGTTTATAATAATGCGATCGGAATCGTTGATTCTTATAAAGCAGTTTTCACATATTTCTGTACAATATATAACGGCATCTTTAAAACCTTTGAATTCCGGCTTTGAAAGTATTGACATAACCAGCTCGATCGTATCGCTGTACATAAAAATGACTAATACATCCGGATTGATGAATAACAAATCAGAAACTATATCATCAATGGTACTCATCTCAATAATATTCGTTTCTATTTCTATCTCGATTTCCTTATCGGCCTCCTGAATGCCGGACAGTGGATTTTCGTCATGTTCAAGCGGGTTCTTTTCACATTCAAGCGGACGCTCCTCGCGGTCAAGCGGACGCTCCTCACGTTCAAAAGGTCTAAAATAGTACAACCCATCGGTTTTAACAATATTACAAAAGAAAACTCTCTTTTTCATGTTTACAGCACTCCTTCTTAGAGCCTATCTAAACATCAATCGAAACAATAGCACAGAAAGATATCAGTTAGATTCCAAGTGTTTTTGTTTTATATTTATTTTGCCGTCCAACCTCCATCAACTACGAGATTATGCCCGGTGATCATTTCGTTTTCACCTGACAATAAAAAATTTACCGCGCGAACAATATCTGCATGGTCGCAATACCTTTTCAGCGGGATATTATTAAGGTATTCCTTCCTTTTGCTCGTGTTAAGCAGAATATCTTGGTTACTTTTTGACAAAATAAACGTTGGCGATACACAGTTGACTTTTATACCATAACAAGCCCATTCCAGAGCTAGGGCTTTGCAGAGATTAATAAGCCCGGCCTTACTCGCGCAATACGCCGCCCTGTCTACGTTGGCGACAACGCCATGCTGTGAGGCAATACATACTATACGCCCACCAATTTCATTCGCGACCATGTTCGCGCACGCTTCTTTCATCACAAAAAACGCGCCTTTCAGGTTCACACCCATAATGAGATCCCAGAGTTCCTCCGAGGTGTCGAACGCGTCAGACAAAAAGTTAATCCCCGCTAAATACGCCAATTCAGATATTACCAGGCGTTTTTCGCGCATTTCTTTAAACGCTGTTTTAATTTCTTCGTTGTTATTGACATTGATTTTATAGATAAATGTGTTGGAAAATTCGTTTTCGGTGACAAAGTTCACCAGTTCATCATATTTTTCGTCATTTTCCGTGAGTATATAATCGCGTTTGCGACCTTTCATTAGCAGATTTTCACCAATTCCGCTGCAGGCGCCAACTATTAAGGTAAACATATTTACTCCCCAAAATAATTATTATTAAAATAAGATGTGGGTAAAACTAACTTCCTTATTATGGCGGGTATAACTAACTTTATTATCAAGGCAGGTATAACTAACTTCCAAATTAAAAATGCTGAATTAGTCTTGAGACACTTTATTGATAATCTCTAAAGCAAGCGTGATATCCCTCGTATCACCCATTATTGGAATCGATATCACAGCAGTTTGTCTACGTTTGTTGATTTTCTTTATTCTACTTTCTAAACCAAACAATGCTCCGGCAATTATTTTGACTCGATCCCCCTCAATAAAACCGCGCGAGATATCCATACAAAACTCTGAGTTCATTAATCGTTGTAATAGTATTTGTTCCGCTTCTTTCAAAGCCATGTTATATCTATCGCTGCCATAACTTAAAAAGAACCAGGCGTCTTTGGTAAAGGAAATAATTGGAATTACTTCCTTAAGTACCTCATCTGCGCTTTTTTCAGTTCGTATAAAAACATATCCGGGGAAGCAGGCTTTTACTACATGAATGGTCTCGTTGCTTTTGATATGCGACCATATTTTTGTCGGGATAATTGGTGTGTAAATACTTCTGTCAAGATGTTTGTTGAGAATGCGAATCACTTCTTCTTCTCTGCCAGTTCGCACGTACAATACGTACCAGTTCGTGTAAATTCCTCCCCGCAGCTCTTATGGATAGAGCTCCGCTACGGAGACTAAGCAAATAAGAGCTTAACCAATGTGTCCTTATGTTCTCTCCAGTGAACCGAACTGAGGCATAACCAAATATCCGCGCCGAAGATGTTTGACTACTTGACTGCTTGACTGCTTGATTTCTTGACTGCTTGACTGCTTGACTGCTTGATTTCTTGACTGCTTGATTTCTTTAGTTATTGATTTCTAGTTTCCTAGTTTCCTTGTTTTCTTGATTTCTTGCTTGTTATAACTGTCAGTATAATAAAAAATGTTATATAAAATTTCTAAACAGCGTTACAATAACATATCTTTGATATATATGCAAGTAAAATTTTGTTGGTTTACACGTAAATAATTGGTCGTGTTCCATGCAGTTTTGGTTAATGTCTACAATTAACATCCTATTGTAGATTATTAACTTCCCTGGGTTAAACAGAGTCGATATTATCACACAAAGAATACGAAGAAAGCGGGAACATGAAAGAGATAGAGATGGAGATAGAGATGGAGATAGAGATGGAGATAGATATAGAGATAGATATAGAGATAGATATAGAGATAGATATAGAGATAGCTTACGTGGCGTTTTAGTTGCAGATACAATTTAAGCAAATGAATAAGGAGAGGAGCACATAACACACCCCTCTCCATGAACCTATTTTTACCTTAAAAAGTCAGGTTATTTTCTTGTCACTTTCCTTGTCACTTCGCTGTTACTCTTTGTCACTTCGCTGTCACTCTCATTGTCACTTCGCTGCCACTTTCCTTGTCACTTCGCTGTTATTCTCGTTATCACTTTCGTACTACTTTCCTTGTCACTTCTTTACAACCTCTTTTACAATTACCACTAAGGGGTTAACGATATCCGGAACGACATACTCTCTCGGGCCTACGACTTCAATATCATCTACGTAATCCCTACTGAAATTAATTACAGTGTCCTGGCCTGCAACGATAACCACAAGCTCCGCCGCCTCCTCGCGAACTGTACCGTCATCGTTGTAAACAGTGAATATCACCTTGTATGTATCCGGTGGCAAATTGGTAAAATTGTATATGGGCGGACAGGTTGAGCAATCGCAATCCAAGTCGTCGCAAAGGTAAACGGCTACTGACACATATAGCGGATCCGGTCCAATGGTAGAATCTTCAAATCTTTCATCAACTTTGTATTCTTTAGTTTCTTCCCATTCGCATATCCCTTCCTCATATCCCAGATCTAATACGAGGGAGTCGAAGTGGACGTACAGATAGATAAAGCCGTCCGCGTCAGCGGGGGGCAAATCAAGAACCGCGACATTGTTGTGGCTGAAAACCTTCTCGGAATGGATATTGCCGTTCTTGGGCTCCAGCAGCTTGGTAAACGCAACAGCGCCGAATTTGTATGAGTACAGATCGTCAAATTCCAGCTCAAGCTTGCCGGATGCGTTAATAAATGCTTTTCCTGTTCCGATTTCATCAATCTTGTTTCCAACTACCAGAGTCAAATCAACGCCGCCAGCCGCAAGATCCGCAACTGGAAGTTTCGCGAAAGTAAAGTGATTGGCGTTCTTGACTACAAGGTCGTTAAATTTTGCGTGCTTTTCGTCAAGGTTGCCATTCTTTGGATTGATAAACAGGTCTTTTAGCGCCAGCTGACCAGGCGTTGTTGCGGTCACAGAGCTGTAACCGGAGGAAATGTATTGATAGTCCAAGCGATAAGGTGTGATTTCCCTCTGCCATATCTCGATTTTTGTCGATATGTTGGTTGTCAAATAGGCTTCGGCGTTTATTATCAGATAATAATCTGACGAAGTATTGTGCGTAGTGCATTGTAATTGAACCATACTGCCATTGGGTATGTCAGTCATGTTACTGAAAGAAGCCCATTCATTACCACCGCATATCGGGCAATAGTACTTATCACTTACCAGTGCCCATACGCCACCGCCGAGATACTCGATCTCTTCATATGGGGCATTGTTGCCAGGACCAAACCACGGAGTGCCTCCGGGAGCGTCTAATGGATAAACCCTGCCGCCAGAGCAACCATGAAAAGCTATTCTTTTAATAACTGGATCAGCGGCAAATACAGGAGCAGCAACTGCAAACAGCAAAGCAAAAACAAGCAAAACCGATAATATCCTTTTCATAACTACTACCTCCAAAATTTATTTTCCCGCGCTTATTTTGGAGTCGGGGTTCTCCGTTTTCAGCCGCGCTGATTACGTTCAACGTGGTCAAACGGCCTCTTTTATTTTGGAGTCGGGGTTCTCCGTTTTCAGCCTCGTTGATTACGCTCAACGTGGTCAAACGGCTTCTTTTATTCTGGGGTTGAGGTTCCCCGTTTTCAGCCCGCAATTAAAGTAATAAGAGTTGGCGGCTCTTGCTTTAGAGTGAGCGTTTCCGTAAACTATCACAAATACGGGTCTGTTCTCACGAACGGGTAACGCCAGGCTATATTTTATAGTTTTCGTCACCATCTCCCCTCTCTTTGTATTTACTATAACATGGAGCCTACTTTGTTAAATCTCACAATCAATGGTTTCTTAATTCAAATTACGAATGGAAAAACACTATCTACCTGTTGGCGGCTATGGAGGAGACGCCATTCGGCAACTCCCCCATATTCCGCTTATAATTGTCCTGAGATCACTACCACTGTCTTGTGCCTGCCTGCACTTACAAGTACATCATTTTTTCCTGCTATGAATCACACCACTTTTTCCTGCTATGAATTTGTCACTTTTCTCTGTCATGAGGCAAATCACTTTCTCCTGCAATGAAGATTTCCTATTCGTCAAAACGTATCCAGACCATGTTGATGTTGTGGAACTTATCTTTGCTGTCTGCCCATTTGGGAACGGCAATTCTGTAAGCTCCGGGAACTGTGATCTCAGCCTTAAGGTATTGGATGCTGGCGCTAGATTTGATTACTATGATCAAGCTTTCATGCGCATCAAAGAACGATGCGTCGATAATCAAAAGCCCATCGTCAAATTGAAGTCCCATTGCTCCTTCAACGCCCCACCAGAATTCAACGCCGTCTCCGGGATAGAAGTGTTGAGCGCTGGAGGCAATCTTTTCGCCATATGCGTCGTCTTTAGTGGCAGGCTTCCACTCCGGCTCCGGTATCGCTGTTATTGGTCTTTCTTCGTAATAATCACATCCGTCGCGCTGGCAGTCACTTCTCTCTAGTCCTTCAACACCGATTGAAGGCGGAGTAACAACATACCACGGGCCCATATCGTGACCAAGGGCTTCAACGTCCCTATATTCGATGTGACTGGGATCTCTCTCACACTCACGGGCTTCCAGGCCTTTATCCTCACATGTAGGAGCAATCACTTCGTACCATTCGCCCCAGGCATGGCCCAGCGCCGCTACTTGAGCGTCAACATAGTCGTGGTCGCTATCATTACCGCAGAAATGCTCTGTATAACCTCCGGTTAAACAGGTCGGTGCAACAACGTTTACTGTCCAGTCATGACCAAATGCAGATACTATTGCGTCGTTATAGTTGTGGGCGCTGTCATTGCCGCACAGATGCTCTGTATAGCCATCCTCCTCACAGGTTGGCGCGACAGTGTTTACTGTCCAGGCGTGACCCAGTGAGGATACTATTGCGTCATTATAGTTGTGCGCGCTGTCATTGCCGCATATATGCTCTGTGTAACCATCGTCCTCACAAGTCGGAGCGACGATATTTACTGTCCAGGCGTGACCTAGTGCGGCTACTTCGGCGTCAGTATAGTTGTGGGCACTATCATTGCCACATATATGCTCTGTGTAGCCGCCGGCTTCACAGGTCGGGGCGATGACGTTTACTGTCCAGGCGTGACCTAATGGCGGCACATCGGCGTCAATATAGTTATGGGAGCTGTCATTGCCGCATATATGCTCTTGGTAGCCGCCGGCTTCACAGGTCGGGGCAACTCCATTTATGGTCCAAGCGTGACCTAGCGCGGCTACTTCGGCGTCAATATAATCGTGATCACTGTCATTTCCGCAAAAATGCTCCGTATAACCGCCTTCGGTACAGGTCGGGGCGATGACGTTTACTGTCCAGTCATGACCCAACGCAGCTACCTCAGCGTCTGTATAATCATGGGCACTGTCATTGCCGCACAGATGCTCTGTGTAGCCGCCTTCGGTACAGGTCGGGGCCACGACGTTTACTGTCCAGTCATGACCTAACGCAGCTACTTCGGCGTCTATATAGTCGTGGGCGCTGTCATTTCCGCACAGGTGCTCTGTGTAGCCTCCAGCTTCACAGGTCGGGGGGACTACGGTTACTGTCCAGTCATGTCCCAATGCAGCTACTTCGGAATCTTCATAGTTGTGGGCACTGTCATTCCCGCAAATATGTTCTGTGTAACCGCCTTCGGTACAGGTCGGGGGGACTACAGTTACTGTCCAGTCATGTCCCAACGCAGCTACTTCGGCGTCTGTATAGTCATGGGCACTGTCATTTCCGCACAGATGCTCTGTATAACCGCCTTCGGTACAGGTCGGGGCGATGACGTTTACTGTCCAGTCATGTCCCAACGCAGCTATTTCGGCGTCTGTATAGTCATGGGCACTGTCATTTCCGCATAGATGCTCTGTGTATCCGCCTTCGGTACAGGTCGGGGGGACTACGGTTACTGTCCAGTCATGACCAAGTGCGGGTACTTCGGTGTCAGTATAGTCGTGGGCGCTGTCATTTCCGCACAGATGCTCTGTGTATCCGCCTTCGGTACAGGTCGGGGCGACTACGGTTACTGTCCAGTCATGACCAAGCGCGGGTACTTCGGTGTCAGTATAGTCGTGGGCGCTGTCATTTCCGCACAGATGCTCTGTGTATCCGCCTTCGGTACAGGTCGGGGCGACTACATTAGTAGTCCAGTCATGGCCTATCGCATCAATCGAGCGGGTTTCAATGTGACTTGCGTCTCTGGCGCAAATGCGGGTCTCTACTCCGTCGCCTTCACATGTTGCAGGCACTGTTTCGTCCCAATCGCCCCAGTCGTGTCCCAGCGCCGGAATTACATCGGTGCGCCTTTCACTGCCGCCGTGATTATCACATATGTAAGATATGTAACCCTCCTCTATACAAGTCGGGTCTTTACGATCTATTTCCTTCCAGTCGTGTCCTAAGCCAAATCCGTCAACGATCTCCGGATCGCCAGCTTTCCCAAAGGCATTTCCCTGCAGAGGTAAATATACTACATAATTACCTATAGAAACATACGCGCTGAAGGTACCGCTTCCAAACGCTGAACCGGGGACCATAACACTCTGTGTCTGTTCCTCGTCAACATACATGCTGAGATAGAACACAATATTATTTCCAGTTCCTGAACTTTCGATGTAAATCTGGACTAAATGTTCAGTAATAACCCCAAACTCATCCTCATCCTTAAACGTATCACTTAACGTCCAATTCGTACCCCCGTCAGGATCACCAACACCTGCAAAAGATGGTATCGCCAACGCAAAAATCATAGCCGCCGCTAAAACAAATAACAACACTTTCCTAAACATATTAGTATCCTCCAAAAGTTTATTCGCACTTTTTATGGAGTCGCGTATCTCCGTTTTCAGCCTCATTGCTGACGTGCAATGTGGTTAAACGGCCTCTTTTATTCTGGAGTTGTGGTCCTCTGTTTTCAGCCTCGTTGCTGACGTGCAACGTGGTTAAACGGCCTCTTTTGTTGTGGGGTTGCGGTTCCCTGTTTTCAGCCTCACTGTTTCGCACAGTGTGGTCAAGCGGCCTCTTTTTTATCGGAGTTGTGGTTCTCCATTTCAGACGCGCTGTTGATCACCAGCGCCGCTTAGAAGTTCACATAGAATATGTGAACGCACTTCCGGAATACTAAATAATCAAATCCTCCCGCATATCACCTCCAGTTGTTTCATAATTCGTGCCAAACCCTAAGTTGATGAAATTACTCTTTACTTCCTTATTTACTGCCCTTAACTTCTTTCTAGTCCCATTCCCCTAAATAAATCAATATTACATCCCGATTTATAACTGTATCTCATTCATTTAACGCGTCTAACATCTGCTCCAGTCTACTGTTCCCTAAGCTACATTTCACTTAAGATTCCCACAACGATGCTTGTTTGTTCATCCCGCTTCAGCTCTAGCTTCCATATTCTACTGCAATTCATCTATATAATCTGTGTTTCCACAGCTAAACAACTACCAGGTCAAACTCTACTTTCTCACTGTCTATGGCGTCAAGGCTTCGCATTTCATAGGCGTGAATCGATAAAGCCGCTTTGTAGTTACCCTTTCCGATGGTTCTGGACGGAGTAAAGCTCTCAATGCACATGCCCGGCTCTACCAACCCTGACTTGTATAACATCTCGCCTGTGCTTTCCAATACCAACTCAAAAACGAAATAGCACTGGTTTCCCTCAGGGTTGACAAGTGTCAATTCCACCTCCTCGGCGTCTGCAGGCAAGGTGACGTTATCATAACTTGGGGCAAGATAACCCGCTCCCTCCGTCACTATCACTGTATCACCGGTAAAAAGCGTGGCGCTCTCATCCGGTAACAGAGGCGCGTCGGAAAGCAGCGTTTCCTGATCCGGCGTCTTTAAAAAGTGAACCGTTTGATCCGACATATCGCCAGGATAAGCCTGCTGTAAAGAATATGCCTGTTGATCAGGATATGTCCGCTGATTAGGCGCTACAACAACATCTCCTGATGAATGACGGGGATCCAAAGGGTCTGATACTGCGTTATCTTTAGGGGCGCTGTTGAGATAAGAAAAAATCGCAATCCCCAGAAGCAGCAGACATACTACTGCAATATCCGCAACAAATGAACGCCTTTTCACTTGTTTCTTCTCCGCGTCTGCTTTTTCTTGACTAAATTCAGCAACCTGTTTGTTTATATGCTGATACACTTTGATTTCTTCCAGATAATTTAACTTGATTTCTTCCTGATGATCAGTACGGATTTTTTCTTGATGATCAGTTGTGATTTTGTTTTGCTGACTGGTTTTGATTTCGTTTTCCTGACTGGTTACGATTTCGTTTTCCTGACTGGTTACGATTTCGTTTTCCTGACTGGTTACGATTTCGTTTTCCTGACTGGTTACGATTTCTTCATGTTGGCTGATCGTGATTTCTTCTTTTGGATCCAAAATAACGATATTTGAAACATCCTCGCTTTTCGGAACAGATAAATATGTTTTTACGTTTAGCATGATTTTCAAACGGGCTTTGAGAACATCATAATCGAACGGTTTTTTCAAAAAGTCATCTGCGCCCACCTGCAACGCTGTCAATTCATCATCTTTACAACCGGACAAAAACATGACCGGCACATCGCTTGTCTCACGTAACTCACGGCAGAACTCAATCCCGTTTCCGTCCGATAGTTCGTTTTCCAATATAACGCCGTCCGGTATATAATCCATAAGCTGCTTCCGCGCCTCTGCAATATCAACTGCACTGCGCACAGAGTAACCGGAACGTTCAAGTATCTTTTTTGTTTTTTCCATCAGCGCTTGGCTATCGCCAATTGTCAAAAGCGTCCTATACATTATTTCCTACCCCCTTTGATGAAGAAAACACTTTGACTGTTTATTGTGGAATAAGTATAACATGATTAAACCTTCATATCAGATTGTGAAGAAAATGTCACATTTTGAGTATTGAATGTTTATTTAATGTTGTTAAAAATTGAATAAATTATCCTTAAGAGTGTAGGTTGAATGCTGATTTAAAATAGGAATATTACTTTTAAAGTGTAAATTGAATGCTGATCAAAATTGGAAAAGTTAACATTTATGAATAGCGCCCCATGAGGCAGTAATAGTCAAAAATCGTTTTCATTTTGAAAAGTATATCCGCCGCCGTATCTGGTGTGGATTGAAAAATCATCTATTTCGTCGGCGTCAAGTTTCTTCTTTATCTGTGAAATCGCCTTGCGCACCAAACCGGTATCAATAATCATTTCAGACTTCCAAACGTTTTTATAGATAAACTCACCCGAAAGCTCTTTTCCTTCATTTTGCGCAAGCAGCAGAAGCACGGCAAATTCCTTTTGGGTCAGATCCGCGTCACGCCCGTCTATATATGCTCTGCCTTCAAGTATTTGCAACGTTAGCGGACCCTTTTCAATCTCGGCAACCTCGGCCACCATCTTTCGCTCGCGGTCAGCCCTGCGCAACAGGCATTGAATGACGGCTAAAAACTCATTCCTGTCGTATGGCTTTGTCATATAGTAATCGCCGCCGGTTTCAAGGCCTGTTATTCTATCATTGATCTGCGTTTTTCCCGTTAGAAACATAAACTGTGCTTCAGTGTTTTTACGAAACTCTTTGCATAATGATAAACCGTCCCCATCCGGGAGAATTATATCCAGCACATATACATCCGGCTCGTTATTGAGGTTTTTCGACCGCGCCTCAGCAGCCGTATACGCTACAAGAACATCGTATCCCTTACGCTCGAGAAACCGCGCGTTTAAATTCGCCATTTCTACATCATCTTCAACAATCAAAATCAAAGGCTTCTTCTCACTCATAATCAGGCCCCTCCCTGAGAGTAAATGTAATCGTAGTTCCGCGCCCCTTTTCGCTGTCAGCCCAGATGTCCCCGCCATGCGCCACGATTATGCGACGGCAAATATACATACCAATACCATGACGCCAAAAATCTTCTTTGTTCGAAACATACTGCCTAAAGACAATTCGCGTCATCTCCGCGTCCATGCCTTCGCCGTTGTCCGACACTCTGACAACTTGGCGGTTATTCGACTGTCCCTGTTGCCCCAGTTGTTCCGGTTGTCGCAGCTGGTACCGTTGTTCCCGTTGATCCGGTTGTCGCGGTCGATCCGGTTGTCGCGGTCGATCCGGTTGTCGCGGTCGATCCGGTTGTCCCGATTCTCCAGGCAGTTCCGATTGCTCCTGCTGTTCCAGTTGTTCCAGTTTTATAGAAATAATTCCGTTTGTTGTGTGTCGAATCGCGTTGGACAGTAGATTCAGCATTACCTGTTCGATACGAGGCGGATCCACCCAAATTTTGGGTAAGTTTGGCTGTAGTTCACAGACAATTTTATTGTTGTTCACATCCAACTTTTTAAATTGAGAATCGCACATATTCCTAATCAATTCAGCCAGATCCGTTGGCTGGCGGCTCAATGAAAGCCTCCCCTTCTCGATAGCGACTGTGTCCATTAAGTCAAGAAGTATACTGTCTATCAGCTTGACCCTTCTTACGATTACTTTCTGGTTCTCTTCTATCTCGGTTATATTCAGCGGGGATTCTTCCAACAAATCGAGGGTATCGTTGCTGCTGGCCGATATCACAGCCAACGGAGTATTGATCTCATGAGCGACAGTTGCAAGAAAATCACTTTTCATTGTGTCATACTGCTCCAGTATCTCATTGCGAACCGTGCACTCGAGGTGAAGTTCACGTATCTCTTCTTGTTTGTATCGAGCCATCCGATCGCGGAGTTGCCCAATAAATAGAAGCAATATGCTTGGGAAAAAAAATCCAAGAATTACATCAAGCACATAGTCGAACTCTGTCGGAAGAATCGCCGCAACCCCTGGATTGTAATAATCATACAGGCAACACCCGATGTATAGGGCAAATTCGATTACTATCATGACAATTCTGTCTATTTTTTCGAGCAGGATCGATGTAAATATAATCGAAAGAATGAAAAAACCTGGCATACCGCCTCTATACCCACCGCAGTTAAAAAATGATACGGGGGTTACAATAATGGATACGGCAATCACAGATATTAAACTACTTATACGGTAACACTTTTTTCTTTCGGTGACCCTTAGTAGAATAAAAAGAAGCGTTGCGCACGCTAACTGAATAATAGATGAGTTGTAGCTTCTCCTCGTCGCGGCGTTTATAACAGAAAAAACCGCTAACCCCAAAATGCCTACAAACATAAGCATATTAAATGATTGAATCCTGATGTCAAGCGATTGACTAAAGTATGTTTCCAGAAAATCCTTTATTATCGCGCGGTTCCTTTTGCCACTTAAGATATTGCCTGATTTTTCGTTCAATTTAAATCTTGCGTTATCGCCTGCGTCACCATTCGATTTGCAATTTGCAATCTTGATAGCGTCACCACTCAATTTGCTGTTTACCACATCAGCAACGCTACAGCTCACGCTGTCGCTTGCCTTGCCCCTTGCTTTCTCCTTACCTATTGAACTGCACTCCCCTACGGATTGTTGGTTTTGAATAAAACTGATTATAACATGCTCACGTCCTTACGACAACAGTTTTATTACTCTAAGGTTCGGTTTTTATTATTTATTGTTTTATTGTTTCTTATTTTATAACCTCGCGCACCGTTGGTTTCCTCTGTTATTTTGCAGGATTTGTTTCAGAAACCCCAAGCAATTCCACGGTTTCGGCGGTTCCAAACTGAATACCAGGAGCCTTATGCGATTCCTCTTCATCAATGAATACCAAGCTAAACTCATCACAAAACTTTAAACATTCTTCAATACTAGCTAAACTGCTATCATCGTTAATTGTTATAAGCTGCTGGTACAATGTGCGGATAGGCTTAAAATGTTTGTAGAGTCCCACGCCTTGAGTCCTAAAGGACTTGTGACAGAGTCGCAAATATTCTATATTGCGATCAATTACATATACGGGTAGGCTCCGCATTTCGCTGTAGTTTTCCTTATCTTCTTGTGTTTTCGGCGGGTATGTGAACCACCGTAGTCCGCTAAAAAACAATGACGAACCCTCATCATTACTTATCCAATCGGGTGTATCATCTTCCCATAATTCTATAAACTCATCCCAAATGGTCTTATCCGGCTCCTCAGCACATTCGTATAACCCGTTTTCCCCGGAACTGCCCGCCTTAAAAAGTCGTAGAACTGAAATAATGCGCTCCAAAGTAACATCGTGTTTCATCAGCCTATAGCGTTCTTCCTGATCAAAGGCCATATCGCGCTCATAGATATACCGCACATATTCCTCCGCTGTCATGCCCAAAGCTATCATCATGAACATGTCGGCATAACTTTCGCGGGTCAATTTACGTATAGCTCGTACACAATTTTCTATATCGTGAAGATGATCATACGCTTTTTTCGAAATCCACCTGTCATATTCAATCTTATTGCGCAAAAATGACACAAGTAAATAGTCGTCTGAATGGTCGGCGCTGTGATTGAGGTTATCTCTTGCGGTTCGTGTAAAGATGTCCACTCTATATGATCCCGTATTCAAATCGCTCTTTTCATTATGTCTATCTGCTAAGTAGGGCAAAAAAAGTTCAAGAAAATCTTTCAGTATTACATTAAGCCAATCCCCCGTGTATTCTGACGCATAGATTACGTTCTCTGTATCTGCTATTTTTATAGGTATCTTATTAACCTCATGCAGTTTATCGATTGTTGCCTCTTTCTGCTTTCCTGTGTGTCTCTTTAGCCAACCTTTGAATGGCTCGTCATAAATCATACGCATTAACGAACTCAATTCGGGCGCGTCTTCCTTTGTAGCTTTTGACAGTATTCTCTTCACAGGTAAGTAGTCCATTTTGTATTTTGTATCATCACTCTCCGGCAAAAATAATAAACCAACGACAACGGCAAGCGCCATTTGCACCTCAAATGTAAATCGATATTTGCGCTTCCGTATGTCAATTCCAACCCTATGAGCCAGCTCGTGTGCGAGTTCCACAACCATATCACGAGGAGTAAAAAACATTGGTACAGGTATATTCACCCGAGACAATGGATTTTCACGATATATCATTTTGTCACTGCAATCCTTCATAAACCGATCATATGCATTAGCCTCAAAGAAAAAAAGCGTATCTATGCTCATCAAGTCTGATAATGACGGGCGTAGAAAAAATTTGTTAACGCATTTGTCGTTTGCTTCGTCCAATTCTATTAGTAATCCTGTTAATTTCCATGTGAAAGCAGTTGAAAAATGCAGAAGCTTTCCGGGAGTGTCAAAAAGATTTGTATTAAAACCTGGCGATTGAAAAAAAATCCTTTCCGATTGCAAGGCGCCGTTAACAATACTCATGAGTGTTGATAGCCAGTTATCAATAGAAGAAATAATATCTTTGGTAAACCTGCCATTTTTCATTTCAAGAGAGCGCTTCAGTTTATCCAGAAAAAGGTTGAATGTGTTGTCTACACAATCAAGCACTTCCGGGGCAAAGTTTCGCATTAAAAGTTGATCCAATGAACATAACGCCGCGCGCAACGCTCGTATAAGTTGCCTTGCCTCACGAGGGTATTTGTTGTTGTCATAGCAATCATCATATGGACGGAAGAGCTGTTCAGCCTTATCGTAATAGCCCTTTTGGCTCATAAGATAACGTCGCTTTGGATATGGCTCCAATTTGACGGGGCGGGCGCAATCCTCTAATATAATGGGTCGGGCGCAATTTTCCAACTCACCCGTTATCTTTGTCTCAGATTCCCTTTCACTAATATCAATGTGTATACGCGGCCTGACCAAGCCATTTCTGTAATCTGGGTTTTCAACAGATAGCACTCCATTATTTCCTTGCATTTCGGAAACTAGCTTCTGAAAAAAAACATCATGCATATTGATAACCCGGTCTTCACTTCCCAGACGTTCAAATATATGTATTTCACTATTACTGGTGCAATCTTTCATCCGCATTTCAAATGCTGTATTCCAGTTTTTATAGGGCGCTCTCTCTCCGAGAATATAACACATGGCTAGCTTTTTTACTTTGTCATTCTTGATTTTTGAAATAACGTTATTACGGATTTTAATATCTTCAGGCCAATAAATACCGCAAAGAGAGTAACTATACTGTAAAGAAGGCGTTTGCTCCAACAGGCAAATGATTCCATGTCCAACCTTGTAAGAATTGGTTTTGAGAAACATCAGCGCGTCACATGAACTAAGGGAATGGTAAAAAATGTAGTCTTCTTCCTTAATTGATGATTTAAGAGATTCGGTCAGCTTTTTTATGCCATTTTCTATCTCTCTTTGGTGCGCTACTCTATTTCCGCCTCTGGTAAAATTAAGCATATAGCAAAACAGCAACGGCGTATTCTCCAATTGCGAAGCTTTCCAAAACTTTGTGGAAGCAACAACTGATATTGCGGAATCACTATTAAGAAAAGCAAATACGTTATGCGCTGACTCAACACAATGCAAGCCATTGACAGATATTTCTGTAAAAAGCTTACCTGACGCTTTTCTCATTTCATTGAGAGAATCGCTCAAGGTAGGTTTTCCAGCTGAAGAGATTGCCATAAACTCAAAATCGCCAATAGTTCTGAAAACCAACGTACCACTACTAAATAGTCCGCTCCCCCGGTCGCCACGCCAAAGCCCAAGCGTTAGCCAATTCCATGTATTTATTTTTTCGTTCACATTTGTTACCTTCCTGTATATATTTCCTCTTGGATAAGTTCAAAAAAACTGGTTAGTGTCGGGCAATCCGAGAACGGATGATAAACATCGGATTTTATTATTTCCAGCAATCTGTAAAAAAAATGCATAGTATCTTGCTCTCTGCCGACCGGGCGTTGGCGTTGAGACAACCATTCCGCAAAAAGAATAAGCCCATTTTCGTCCTCTTCTTCAAGAGGCGTAAAGTCGTGCCTTTGGATAAGAAAGCGGTAGTAAGAAAGAAGCTCCGCGGGAAACTGCAGTGAAGGTGAAGGTGAATAGTAAATAAGCCGAATACGCCATTCCAGTAATAATATGATCAATGCATTATAGACTGCCTCACTCCGACTACGACGTCTCTGATTGTCCGCATTATATTGATGATGATTTTGTAAGTCCTGCCACTCCATATTGGCGTCCCTTTGTTTCAGTTCGTTGATCAGGAATTCAAAATCCTCCGCCGAGACAGCGCACCCAAGTAAAGATATAAGTAGTACACCTATTAGAAGGGTTATGTAGCGAAGGATATCATTTGTTTCAAAGTCATTATTATTCTCTTTTATCCATTTTTCATCGGATACCGTTTCTAGATACCAGGCTTTAAGTTCATCGGATGTGTCATCAGAACAAGAATTCGATGTGCCAGCAGAACAAGGATTCAATGTAGCGGATTTATCTGGCATGATAGCGAAATATGAGTGCAACGCGATGAGCCCATCCAGTGCGTTTACATAATAGGATATTTTGTGCTTAGGCAAGCATTCTACATTACTTTGCATATCACTTGCAAAGCCTTCCGCCAGGGAAAGAAAACGCTTGGAAAACTCCATTGAATGGCAGGATAAGTATCTATGCTTATTTGTAATCAATAGACTTGAGTAGTAAGCCAATATAAGATTAATAACGTTTCTTTTTTCGTTTGCCCTCAATACAAGATTTACCGCTTTTCCGTCGGCTGATTGATCGCTCCAAAGTACGAGAATCGCTGCATGAACGTCTTGCAGCCAAGACAGATTATGGCCAACCTCTTTTTCATTTTTGCTGAGAGCCAGTTTTTTTCTCTTTTCCCTTAGCATTTTATTAATTCTTTCTCGGAGCTTCTTATCACGCAACCCTGAAAACACCTTGAAATCAAATGCGATAAGCGTGATTTCCGCTAAAAGCATAAAATAAAAGCAAATTGGCTTCATGTAAACGTAGCACAAATTCGAAATGAGAAAACAGTAAAAGAACATGCCGCCCCTATAGTCGCTGAATCCAATTCTTTTCGCGAACTCGGCAGGCAAAAGATTTTTTTGAAACTGGCGTTCGGTTCTTTCTAGTAATATCCTATGTACCGCAAATACTGCACCTAGCACATTTCCTAAAGACCGTAGCATTTTCTCCATCGCATCATGGTAGTCAAAAACGTAGTACCACTTTTGAATGAATGGATGTAAATGCGCCTCCAGGTTGATATCCCGCGCCAGATCATCTGCAAATATGAATACTATCAAAGAGGAAACAACAAAAATAAGGCTCCACCAAAAGCGGCGCCATCCTCCTTCCGATATTTTCCTTTTGGCGGCACGGCTCATACCGCACCCACACTAATTCGGTAAAAGGATTCTTCCTGCCTCATTCAACTGTTTCTCTCACACTTCCATCTGTAATATGCGGCAAAGAGCCGCTACATATGAACAAGCCGTTCATACTTTCGGGTGGGACCCTTTGGTCCCTCCCGACCTCCCCCTCCTTCAAAGAGGATACGGGGGATTGCCCCCATATGCACTAACTTAACGAAGCATTAGCTAGCTGCATCCTACATCGTTTCCCCTTGCGCGATTCGACTCTGAGCCTATAAGAAACAGTATCGAAATCATC
>WRNQ01000002.1 GCA_009776565.1 Synergistaceae bacterium
GTGGGACCCTATGGTCCCACCCGAAAGTATGAACGGAAAGGAACCACAGTTCGTTCATACTTCCAATTCCATAAGCGCATATTCATGGACTTTTTCGTATGCGGGAGCAAATTTTCTTGTTTTAACATCCTCGCCCAACATAGCGCAGATATAGTTTTTTCGTCTAATATATAAGTTTTTCATAATCGGCGTTACTATTGCTTTTCCAACATGTGGATATGCGCTTTCTCCATTTTCTTGCCAGGCGCCAAGATAAAGGAATATGTACCTTTTAGCGTATCTTAGTAAAAAGCCGGTCTTGTTTTTGTAATCAGGCAACGCGAGCCCAAATCCAATAGGCTCGTTTTGTCTGTTAAACGCAATTTTTAATGTTCGTTTATCACAAATAAGTTTTAGGTCTTTATAGATATTGCAAAACACTTCTTCGTCTATCTCATGAAAAGCAAAAAAGTTAGTAAATGAGTTCATGACTATTTTGTGGATTATTTTAATGTCTTCGTCAAATTTTTTCATCGAGCGAACCTTAATACCTTTTGAATGTTGATCCTTTTCTAAATTCAGGAATTTTACGGCAGTCTTATCTTTAACCGAAATTTTATCGACAAATTGCGATTCCCAAGTCTTTACCACTTTAAAACCACATTTTTCAAGAACGTCTCTATAGTATACTTTGTTGTATGGCTCGCCCATAAAAGGATAATCCCCAAACCCTTTTGTCATTAGTCGATATTCGTTCCATATAGAGCCGTTCATCGGAGCGTAAATTTTTGATATATCGTTTGCTCTGCAAAATTCTTTAGCGCTATCCACTAGTATTTGAAGCGCTACGGCATTATTTTTACATTCGAAAAACCCGATTGCCCCGAAGTTGCCGAGCTTATTTACAAATGCAATTCCTCTTGCAAGTATTTTCTCGTCTTCCAGTACCAGCAGATTTTTCTGAAAAAGAAACTCTCTGCATGGGTGATCTCGCTTAAGCCAATTTATAACCTCTTTCGTATCTTCGGAACGATAATTTTTATCGTTGGCGTATAACTCTTTCGGCAATGATAAGAACAAATCTATAAAGTTTTGCTCATTGGCAAATTCGTTGACAAATTCATGAGTAGACTCGTGAGTAGGCTCATGAGCAGATTCATGCACAGATTCATGAGCAGATTCATGTACAAATTCATGATCAGGTTCATGAGTAGGCTCATGAGCAGATTCACGAGCAAATGCATGAACAGATTCATGATGAGGTTCATGATCAGGTTCATGAGTAGGCTCATGAGCAGATTCACGAGCAAATTCAACAAGCCTTAACGATTTCAACCCTCCCATCTTCACCGTTGATCCTTATAATATCGCCGGTTTTAATAACTGAAGTCGCGCTATCAACGCCAACCACCGCAGGTATTTTTAATTCTCTGGAAACAATAGCGGTATGAGATAAAAGCGAACCTTTTTCCGCAACAAGGCCACTCGCCTGACACAATAAAAACACCCAACCGGGGTCTGTTGTTTTTGTAACGATTATCTTGTTGTTTACATCAATATTTGCGTCCGGTTCGCTCAAAACGATTGCCTCACCCTCGAAGACCCCTTGCGACGTACCTGTTCCGACGAACGAGCCGGTCCATTTTTTGGCGACGCTCTCATCGATTATGATATCGCCTCTAAATACTATGCGGGTACTCGGCGGAGTATTCTTATGTTTTGAATAATCCGCATAATCCGTATATTTCGTATAATCCGTATAATCCGCATATTCCGTATGTTTTGTATATTCCATATATTTCGTATATTCCGTATGTTTCGCGCGATCTATGCGCTCAATATGCTCCGCTCGCTCCGAACTTTCTAATTGTTCCGCATGTTCCGCATGTTCCACATGTTCTGCATGTTCCGCACGTTCAGTACTTTCCGCATATTCCACATGTTCCGCATATTCCGTACGTTCAGTACTTTCCGCATGTTCCACATATTCCGCATATTCCGTACGTTCAGTACTTTCCGCATGCTCCGTACGTTCAGTACTCTCCGCATGCTCCTCATCTTCCTCATATTTTGCAAATTCGGCTTTTCGCTGCGCGATGAGCTCCTCATCAAATCTCCATGCGAAAACCTCATCTGTAGTCATATAAAATATGTCAAACCAATTATCCTCGAACGCTTTCTTGCCGATATCTATAAAAATCCGGCGGACCATACCATAAATGCGGCTACGGTTTAGCCTTGAAATTTCTCTGTTCATAATACCGAGCTTAGCGCGTTTTGTCGTGAAATCAGCTTTAGCGTCCTTGTGGGTTTCCAACCTTAAAATCATTTCATCAAGTTTTATTCTGTCTTGTGCATATATGCGTATCTGCTCCACTAAAAGTTCCGGGAATTCCCTGTAAGTCATACACTCCAATTTTAACTCTTGCGAACAGCGGTCACCATAGATTTTAATATACTGTTGTACTTCCGGAAAATCAAGTATATTGGGCTCATCTCCGTATTTTTTAGCAAGGTTAAGCAAGGCCTTAACAGGTTTCAAGCTTTCAAGCCCTGTTATGCCCGAGATATATTCAGTTACATCTACGCCCTTTTTAGCGAGCTTCCTTTTTAATAAGCCTGTCCAAATGAAAGCATACAAATCATTGAATATTGTTATATACCATTTGTCTAAAACCCGACGTTCGATTTCATGGAAAAGTTCAATAAGTTCAGGTATAACAAGGCCTTCATTATATGTCTCATCAAAATACTTCTGAACTTCCTCGAAATAGCCCTCCAAACGCTTCATATCACGAGGAACACTAAACGCGCTTTTTATCATATTGAACGTAAGCCTTGCCTTCTGCCAAAAGGTGAACTTATGATATTTACCCATATACACTTCGGATTCTTCAACACCCATCATATCTTGCCAAACGGGTATGATTTTCTTTGAAAAAGGGATAAAGTCAATCAGCGAATACCAATTGTTTATACAATAATAAACTCTGCCCTTATAGTGTTTTATCATGTTATCGAACACATTTTTGTATTTCGCCATAATCTCATCGTTTTTCAGATTTGCGCCGATAGCCCCCTTAAAAACCCCCGTATAGGCAATTTTTATGAAAGAGTATGTTAAGGGAAGAGTGATCCCGGGATAACTCTCAACAATATTGCTGTTATCTAAAATTGTGAATACTGGTTCGCTCATTTGCTCGAATCTTTCCTTTTGCTATTGCCTAAATGGTAAATTTTGGAATTTATTTTGTTTATTTGCTCATATCATCCCTCTTGCTAAAATAATTCCTGCTTGAACCGCTATAACTGGGATTTCAGTAATTATCTCATAGATTTCAATTCTGCTGACCAGCTTAAACCGCTTAGGGTTTTTAATAAACGCCAACGCTTGCCAAACGAACCAAATCCAGGCCGCAACCACGGCTATATTGCCCCACGCCCACAAATCATACATCAGTTTAGCGCTCGTTATAAGGTCGATGGTTATTATGAAAAGTATTATTATCGTAATTTTCTTATAACCGTATAGTTTTGAATAGGTTGTATACTCCGTTTCATCATCAGGCGCCCGGATTTTCCTTGAAATCTCCCATATCAAGGTTGGCCAATACAGCGTCAGGGCAATAAGCACGTTTGTGAAAGTAAATATCGCTAGGCCATACTTGATACAAGTAAACGAAATGATGTAAATGTTAATAATAATATCAACGGGATTATGTGTAACTAAAGCAAGAAAAAGGTTTTTTTGAATCTTCGAGCGCGCGAAAAACCAAACTGACATAAGAGTCCCATAAGCTATTAAAAGGACGTAATACGCCAGATTGTTCATAAACACAACGTTAAGCGCAATTGCAATTACATTGACGCATATTAAAAGCGTCGCTAAATCTTTTTTCAAAACCCTTCCCGAAGGTAACGGCCTGTCAGGGAAGAGTTTCAGATCAGTCTTGTAATCTTTGAAATCATCTGCGATACGTAGTGACAATAAAAAAGTAAAAATCGTAATGCATCCCGTGATTTCTTGTATGCCAATATGAAATGAAGGCTCATTGGCAATAAGTATAATCAAAAAATAAATCTCAAAAAACAAAACCGAAGACGCTAAAAAACACTTCAATGGAGGTAGCATTTCTTTTAAGTATAAATTTAATCGTTTAATCATTCTTTTCGCCTATCTTTTCGCCTGTTTTACCCCCAGTAGTTTCGCCTATCTTTCCGCCTGTTTTACCCCCAGAAGTTTCGCCTGCCTTTCCGTCTATTTTACCCCCAGTAGTTTCGCCTATCTTTCCGCCTGTTTTACCCCCAGTAGTTTCGCCTGTCTTTCCGTCTGTTTTACCCCCAGAAGTTTCCCCTATCTTTCCGTCTGTTTTACCCCCAGAAGTTTCCCCTATCTTTTCCCCATATTTTACTTTGATTTCTACCCCGTGCCGCGAATATTCCAAAATATCCTCATCTATAGCAACTATATCTTTTTTTAAGAGCATTACAAGCGTAGAACCGCCAAACTCAAAATATCCCTTTTCATCTCCTTTGCGGAAAATCCTTGATTTGTGAGTTTCAACCATCCTGCCGACAAGCATTGCTCCAACTTCAATGAATACGACTTTATCGAAATTTTTCGTTTCAAGCAAACTGACCTTTCGATAATTTCCGCAAAGCGAAAACTTACCCGTTACTCCATAATTCACACTGTCCAACACGCCGCTTATTGTTTTACGTAACACAATTTCGCCGCTATCGGGAAAACAATACCTGTGATAATCATAAACCGCAAGTCGGAAAATAAGGGCATATCCGCCCTCAAATTCTTCCGATAACTCTTTATCCATTATCAGGCGGGCAACAGTGTATTTTTTGCCTTTGATTTCGATAAGTTCGCCGCTTTTAATTTTCAAAGACGTCAAACGGCTATCAGCAGGGGCAATAAGGACATTTTCCTCATTGTTTATTTGTCTTTTCTCCTTACGGGCAATAAAGTCGTTGAAACTGTCATAACTATAAAGATCATCTACTATTAACCCATATTCATTTGCAAATTTTAAAATTTTGGCCCTTGACGGCCTTATCTTTTGAAACAAAGCATAGCATTTGCTTACCCATCGGCGCTTTATAACTAACAAAAACAAACCGCCGATAAGCGTTCCATATAGAAAGGCGGTAACTCTTGAACCATACGCTTTTTCAGTAACTAGTCCGCCCTGCCTTCTGTCAAATATCAAGCTATCCTCTATTCCCTGTTTTTTGTTAAATATCAAACTGTCCACCACTCACTGTTTTATATCAATATCGAGCCTTTCTTCTCGCACTATTTTCTGTCAAATATTGAACTATCCGTCTCGAAATGCTTCCTTCCAAACATCAAGTTTTCTTCACAAAATGTTTCCTTCCAAAATCCAAGCTATTTCCCTCGCACAGTTTTATATTAATATCAAACAATCCACCAAGCAATTATCAAACCCAGGGCGATGAGAGGGAATAACGCATACCACACGCCTCTCGGCTTTGGAATTTTTATTTTTATAACAAACAATTCGCCCATTATCGCAAATAAAACTGCATTTGCTATTTGATTGTTGAACAACATGAATATAGGAAGAAGCAGCGCAATGTATGTTACCGGAACGCCCAAATAGTGCTGCGTTTTCTCTGCTGTGACAACGTTAAAATATGCAAGCCTGACAACTGCATGGATAATATAAACCCCGTAAAACAACAACGACCACCAGGCGTTGAAGCCATACGCATAGGAAATAATGCATGGGACAACGCCAAAACTTATGCAGTCCGCCAAACTGTCAAGCTGTATTCCATATGTTTTCTCTATATCAGTTCGCTTTATCTTTCTTGCGATAACTCCATCGAATAAATCGCAAAGCCCCGCAACAATAAATAACGTCATAGCAAGCGACATGGCGCCGCCAAATGCTAAAACACATGCCATAAGTGACAGGCATAAGCCAAAACATGTAATAGTATTTGCCAAATTGTAAAACCCAATAATTTTTTCTTTCAATTTATACTTGTCCTCCTCAATAGCACTGATTATAACAGATAGTTGTCAGCCTTGCTTCACTTCCCTTCCCTTCACTACACTACACTTCACTTCCCTTCACTTCCCTTCACTACACTTCCCTTCACTACACTTCACTACTCTTCACTACACTTCACTACTCTTCACTACACTTCACTTCACTACTTCTTTCGCTCAGCCCATATATCACGCCCACCGTCGCAAGCATAACGCTGCTTACAAGAAGAATGGCTTCTACTCGTACGACATTTGCCAACGGGCCAAAGAAAAGAATTGCAATCGGCACAGTTCCGGTTATAGTGAGTTGAACCACCGAAAAAACCCGCCCAAGCACGTCCAATGGCACTGTTTCCTGAAGGAAAACGGTTTGCGCCGCTGAAATTACCGGCCAGAAAAGCCCGGCGGTTCCCAGAAACACAAGAAAAGACACAAAACTCCACGATAACCCCATCAACCCGAATGCAACGCCGAAACCCACAATACAAATCGCTATTGTTCGCGGCTTATTGCGAAATTTACTTTTTATGGAAACAAAAATTCCGCTAGCCAACATTGCGCTTGACCATACGATTTCATGAACTGTGAGACGCCACACCTCTTTGCCGAAGGTGCGCTCGATCATCAACGGCGTCAATGTAAACGCCGGTGTAACCAGCAGGAAAGAAAAAAGGATGCACATAAAAAGCCTGCGAAGTTGAGCATGTCCCCAAATGTAGGATATCCCATAGGCGATATCCTTCCATACTGATTTGGCGGCAGGCGCCGGCGGTCGTTCCACATGGATGCGGCTCATTACCGCAATGGCAATCGCGGCAGTTACGACATCCACAAAGAAGGCGCCGACAATACCGGCTGTCCCCAGCAACAAGCCCCCTACAGCCGGGGAAATCAGGGCCAAAACCGCTCCGATGGTTTGGTTGATTCCCTGTACCCTGGTGAGATATTCTTCCGGCGCCAACTGCGGATATATCGCGTTGACCGCCGGGTTTTGAACGCCGGCGCCGACGCCGCGCGCCACCGAAGCGATGAGCAGCAGCGCTAAATTGCGAAATCCGAGCAGAAACGAAACGGCTAATCCGAGCGTCGCAAGAGCGATAAATCCGTCGGACAGCATAATAAGATGCTTGCGGTTATATCGGTCAGCCCAAACGCCGCCAAACAACGAAATGAGCACCTGTGGCGTCAAGGTACATATGGTGGCAAGCATTATCCAAAAGCCGGAGGAGGTTTCCAGCGTGATATGCCAGATAACGGCAAAGCCCACTATAGATGAGCCAAACAGTGAAATGTTCTGGCTAATTAAAAATATGGATATCCTCTTTTTCCAACCCGTATGCGCTGTGCAATTATTCATTGTTATCAGTCAATAAAATGGGAAGCCTAGATTCCGGATTTATCCTGAGATTAAGTGTACTTGTTTTTTCCATGTCGCCAGCTCCTTACCAAATATTGTAACGCATACGGCGCTACACTGCAAAGATTAGTATTTGCTAATTGATAATTTGGGGAAATATTGACTGTCAAAATCAATTTTAAAAGTACTGTTCCTCCAAAGAAAAATGTGATAGTATATAGGGGAATCTTCCGTTGCGTGATTTAATATATCTTGTACTTCTCTTTATTTCTCTCGCGGCGGCTGTTTGGGCAGAGTAGGCTTCTGTGCGTCAAGTGCTGATTGGACGGGAATTTGCCATCAGACGAAAAATGTCCGTTAAAGATAATTACCGGACGTTTGCGGTACAGTTGCCGTATTCCGCTGCCACGTCAAAGAAGGATCCATTTTAGAGCCTCCTGCTTCGGGACAGGGTTACCCGCAGTACGGTTACAGTCTTCTTCTTTTGGTGGCGTCATATCCACAACTAAAAAGGAGTGTGTCGAATGAAGAAGACTTATACTGTTGTTCTGATAGGTTTGCTTGTCTCTATGGAAATTGTATTTACACGGTTTTTATCAATTGACGCCCCGTTCTTCCGGGCGAGTCTCGGTTTTTTGCCAATTTCAGTTGCGGCAATGATATTCGGGCCGCTTGGGGGCGGAGCGGTAAACGCGCTTTCCGATATTCTCGGAGTTATGATTGCAAACAGGTCAATTGCGCCGCCTCACCCAGGGATTACGCTCTGTGCTTTTTTGATTGGATTGACTTATGGCTTTTTTCTATACAAAAAGCCAAAAACCATACTGCGAGTATTACTTTCAGTTTTGACAGTCAATATACTAATTGAAATCGGTTTAAAAACCTACTGGCTGTCACAACTCTATGGCGAGGCATATTTGATAATTTTGGCGCCACGAGCCGCCGTGGCCCTGATAATGATTCCCGTCCAGACCGGCGCAATATACAATGTCTGGCGTTATGTTGGCAGTTTTATTGAATCCAATGTTCTTCCAAAATTAGGATTGGTTACAGTTCCAAAATGAAGACGAGCAATGTATTGCCAGAATAGCGGCTAGTGACAGCTTCACATTTAGGGTTGACGGCCTCTTCAAAACAGCGGCGGCAGTAGCTTCACATTTGGCGCTGGCGACAGCATTAAGTAACGGCTTGCGGTATCTTCAAAATAGCGGCTGGCGCACTGAGTCGCGCACTTTGCACAGAATCATGCCCTTTGCATAGAGTCACGCACTTTGCACAGAAAGGAGAGGTGTTTGATTTGAATATTTCCGTTTTGGGTTGCGGCAGATGGGGGGGATTCATCGCATGGTACCTTTCCAGTATCGGTCACAGAGTTTTTTTATGGGGAAAGCCAGGCCTGCCAGAGATCGGCCCGCTCATGGCCACCCGCTCCAATGAGTGGCTGCGCTTTGACGATAAGGTTGTTATTACGGACAATTTGGATGACGCCATTGAGCATGGCAGCATAATCGTAATCTCTATAAGCTCCCAGAATCTGCGGGGGTTCGCAAAAGAATTGACGGCTTATGATCTTAACGGCAAGACTTTCGTCCTATGTATGAAGGGCCTTGAGGAAGTCTCCGGGAAGCGTCTTACTGAAGTTTTCACCGAAAGCGTATCTGCGGAGCTGCAAGCAGAACTTCAAGCGGAGCTTAAAGTGGCGGTCTGGGTGGGACCCGGTCATGTTCAGGACTATATCAGGGGGATTCCAAACTGCATGGTGATCGACTCGCTAAACGGCGCGGTCAAAGACACGCTTGTCCCTGTCTTCTCAAGTAAACTCATTCGCTTTTATTACGGAAACGACCTCATAGGAAATGAGATCGGCGCCGCGTCCAAGAATGTTATCGGCATTGCGGCGGGTATGCTCGACGGACTTGAATACGTCTCCCTGAAAGGGGCTCTGATGGCCAGGGGCGCAAACGAGATATCCCGGCTAATCAAAGCTGCCGGCGGCGATCCCCGATCCGCTTTTGGCCTCTGTCATCTTGGCGACTACGAAGCGACGCTCTTTTCCCACCACAGTCAGAACCGCATGTTTGGGGAATCGTATATCAAGGGCCAGGCTTATTCAAGGCTCGCCGAAGGAGCGTCAACCGTAAAAGCCATTATGAAAATGTGTGAAAAATATGAAGTTGAGCTGCCTATCTGCCAAACCGTCAACTCAATCATTCATGAAAAAATGGACGCGCGCGATTTATTAGATAACCTCTTTTCGCGCAGCATAAAGAGTGAATTCGTTTAAATCTTACCGCCCGGCATAACCAGTCAGAGATAATGTTCTTGGTATTTTCAACTTTCGATGCGTCGTTATTTGATCGTGTAGCAATCCCGATAAAGCGAAGCCTTTCTAACGACTGTTATTGTCGCGAGCTGTATAAGCCGAGTCCTCAACAATGATACTATGGCATATCATTAAGTATCGTTTGAAACTGCGCGAAGGCGCTATCCCCGAAGCATACCATATACACTTGCGTAATGCCCTCATTCGCTTGCAGGAAATCCTCAACGGTTCGCAACGCGATAACGCAGGCGTCATGAAAAGGATAGCCGTAAACACCTGTGCTTATGCAGGGAAAAGCGATGGTCGTAACGCCGTTTTCCACCGCAAGGATCAAGGATTCGCGGTAACAGGAGGCCAGTAGTTCCGGCTCACCCCATTTCCCGTCGCTGTAAACGGGTCCGACGGTATGGATGACGAATTTAGCGGGAAGATTATAACCTTTTGTGATTTTGGCTTTCCCAGTTTCACAGCCGTTCAGCTTGCGGCATTCTTCCAACAACTCTCTCCCCGCAGCCCGGTGGATCGCTCCGTCGACTCCGCCGCCGCCAAGCAGGGAATTATTCGCCGCGTTCACAATTGCGTCAACCGCAATTTTTGTTATATCGCCGTTCATTATTTTAATCCGGTTCATCTTCATTTCTGACTTCTCCCTCTACGTATTCCACTTCACATCTTCATTTCTATCTTCTCTGTATTCTCTGTCTTTCCCTGTCTCCTCCGTTTTAGATGTCTTCCCCCTCTCCTCCGTCTTCCCGCTCTCCGTATCCCAATTCTTCTTCTTCTCCCTCTTCCCCTTCCTCTTCTTCGTATTCCAATTCAACTTCCGCGTCTTCCAGCTCTCCGTATCCCGCTTCCACTTCTTCCACTTCTTCTACTTCTTCTTCTCCGTCTTCTCGATTTCCGTATTCCAACTCTACTTCTTCTTCTTTTATTATTCGGGCAAGGCCGACGACTTTGACGCCTTTATCCATTCGCATCAGGGTAACGCCTTGTGTCGCTCTCGAGAGCATACTGATGGTATTGACCGGCATTCTTATAATCGTTCCGTCACTGCTTATAAGAATGGCGTCGTCATTGTCGTTAACGAGTTTCATCCCCGAAACCGGGCCTGTCTTTTTTGTCACTCTGTATGTCAGCACCCCTTTTCCGGCTCTGCCCTGAGTTCTGTATTCAGACAGGTCGGTCCTCTTCCCGAAACCATTCTCTGTAACTACCAAAAGGCTTGTATCTTCTATGAAAGCTCCCATGCCAACCACGCTATCGCCCTTTGAGAGCCGAATGCCAATGACTCCCATCGACACCCTCCCCATCGGGCGCACATCCGACTCTGCAAACCGGATACCCATGCCTGATCTTGTAACCAGGATCAGATCCTTTGATCCGTCGGTCCGCCGAACCCCGATGAGCTCGTCATTATCCCTGAGCGTTACCGCTGCAAGCCCGCCTTTCCTGATGTTGCCGTATTCCATCATGTCAGTTTTCTTGACAATTCCATTCTTTGTCACGAGAATCAGGTATTCGCCCTCAACATATTTTTCGACGGGTATAACTGTCTCGACCTTTTCCCCGGGTCCAAGTTCCAGGAGGTTCACTATGGCGGTCCCCTTCGCCTGCCTGCCCGCCTCGGGCACCTGATATCCCTTAAGCCTGTACACCCTGCCTTTGTTTGTAAAAAAGAGCAAAAAGTTGTGCGTAGAGGTCGTGAGCAATGATTCAACAAAATCCTCTTCCCTCGTCTGCAATCCGATGATTCCTTTGCCGCCCCTCCTCTGGTTCTTGTAGATATTGACAGGCTGCCTTTTAATGTATCCGAAATGCGTTAGGGTTATAACGCTCTCCTCCTCCGCAATCAAGTCCTCGATTACAAATTCGTCTTCATCGTCAACAATTTCTGACCTGCGCTCGTCGGAATACTTTTTCCTGACCTCGGAGAGCTCGTCCTTGACTATTCCCATCAACAACCCGGCGTCAGACAGCACACTCTTAAAATAAGCTATTTTCTCCAAATACTCCGAAAGCTCTTCTTCCAACTTTTCCCGCTCGAGACCGGACAACCTGCCCAAACGCATATCGACAATTGCCTGCGCCTGCCTTTCAGAGAATTCAAATCTCTCAATCAACCGCACTTTTGACTCCGGGATGTTCTTTGACGAGCGAATAATAGCTATTACCTCGTCGATAAAGTCTATCGCCTTTTTCAGCCCTTCGAGAATATGCGCGTGGGCTTCGGCCTTTTCAAGGTCAAATCTGGTGCGCCTCGTCACGACTTCCCGTTGGTGCTTGATGTATTGCTCCAGCGCCTGTTTTAAGTTTATGACCTGTGGAATATACTTGCCTTCGTCATTCTGGGTCAGCGCCAGCATGTTGACGCTGAAAATCTCCTGTATCTGCGTATTTTTATATAACTGATTCAGAACAACGTTTGCGTTTGCATCCCTCTTTAGAGGAATAGAAATCCTAACCTGATCGGTTCTGTCAGATTCGTCGTTGATATCAGATATCCCTTCGATCCTTTTTTCCTTAACCAGCTCGGCAATCCTCTCAATCAGGCGGGCTTTGTTAACCTGATATGGGAGATCTTTTATGATGATTCTTTGCTGATTGTTCGACGTCGTCTCGATTTCTGCGTGAGAGCGAATGATTATCCTGCCCTTTCCCGTCTTATACGCCTCCCTTATTCCCTGCCTTCCGACAATCATGCCGTAGGTGGGGAAGTCCGGCCCCGTGATTATTCTATTTAATTCATCTATAGTCACTTCCGGGTTGTCGATTGTCATGAGTATCCCGTCAATCACCTCTCCCAAGTTATGAGGCGGTATATTGGTCGCCATTCCGACTGCTATCCCGGATGATCCGTTAACCAGGAGGTTGGGAAATCTCGACGGCAGAACAACCGGTTCCGTTTCGTGATCGTCATAATTAGGCTTGAAATCTACGGTATTTTTATTTATGTCGGCCAGCATTTCCATTGATATCTTTGCCAGCCTTGACTCAGTGTACCTTTGGGCTGCGGGAGGATCTCCGTCCCTCGATCCGAAATTTCCATGCCCGTCAACAAGGGGGTACCGGAGAGAAAAATCTTGCGCCATCCTCACAAGGCTGTCATAAATCGCAGCATCCCCATGGGGGTGGTACTTACCCATCACTTCGCCGGTCGTCGTCGCGCATTTTCTGTACGCCTTGTCCGGTGTAAAGCCCAGTCCCAACATGCCGTAAAGGATGCGCCTGTGCACCGGCTTAAGCCCGTCCCTCACATCAGGCAGGGCTCTGTCCGCGATAACGCTCATCGCATAGTCAATGAAGGATTTCTTCATCTCGAACTCGATATCCACCGGAACAACCCTTTGTACGTTATCATTTGTATCTGACATATTCTAAGGAATCTCCTGTCTTTTCCCGTCTTTTTTTATACTTTAATAATAGCAAATTTCTCTTGTTTTCACAAGCTAACGATACACCCGGTGCTGCACAGTAACCCACAGTAAACGACAAAACTGGCGCTACACTGGTAACGATACTACAAGTGCTACACAAGTATCGAGACAACCGGCGCTACACAGTAAACGACAAAACCGGCGCTACACTGTTAACGATACTACAAGTGCTACACAAGTATCGAGACAACCGGCGCTACACTGTTGCTCTCTTGCTCTCTTGCTCGCACGCTCCCCTGTTCTCATGGTCGTAATATAGCAGCCTCGTTTGCAAGTCCGCTGCAATCAACAACATGAACCGGAAGCGCATGAGTCGGAAGCGCACGGGTCGGACACTTTTCCTGTATTGTCGCCGGCAGGGGAGCAATCAAATTTGCCAAAATGAACGGAACGGTCTCCGACCACTTTAAAGGCTTTTTGATAACGGGTATTGGAAAGCATAGACGCCGTATTTCCACACACAAGCATAGGCTTATTTGTAAAGAATCGGTGATGATCGTCAAGGTCAAAGAAATAAGGATGCCCTGGAATGCCACCGTTATAATATGCGACCTGCCCGTAGTCCTCGCAAATATCCTCCAAATCATTGAGTTTAAATGCTCTTACTGTCCTTGATGAGAATTTGGCAAATCCCAGCATATTCTCGATTTCCTCGCTGAGAACATCAATATTCCGGATAATCGTATAGCGGAAATCAGCCCATCCGCATTTTGCCATGATCCTGCGGAAATCCTCTGTGTACATCGCGCCGCCCAGACACTCCCCGCGCAGTAACGGGTTCGCCGCAAGCGCTTCCGGGATGCGCCTGTCCGCGTATACGTCTGAAAAGAAAAGCTCGCCACCCGGTTTAAGGACCCGGAAGACTTCCTTGAATACCTGTTCTTTTGCCGGAGAAAGATTGATTACGCAATTGGAGATAACGACATCTACGCTCTGATCGCTTATGCCCAATGATTTTAAGTCCTCTATATATCCTTGATAAAATTTTACGTTTGAGGTTTTGAAACCAAAACGGACGCGCTGTTCCTCCTGATACTTCCGAGCTGTCTCGATCTGCTCCGTCGTCATGTCAACCCCGATGACACATCCGGATTCGCCAACCAGCTTCGAAGCGATGTATACATCCCTGCCCGTACCGCACCCTAAATCAAGGACGGTCGCTCCCTCAAGCAAAGGCGGTAACGGCGAACCACAGCCGTAGAACTTGTCCAGTATTTCTTCAGAAATCAACGGCAGAATGGCTCTGATTTCCACAGGAGGCGACTCATTGCAGCAGCATGAACTTGACGCCAGATCGGCTTTGCTCTGTATTTGCTTGCCGTAGTACGCTTTTACGTTTTCGATGATATCGTTCATAATTTTTCCCCTTTTCCTTATAATCTATTATTCTAACACCAAGGATTCCAGAATCTGAGCCGCGTCCCGAACCATATTTGGGCAAATTTCGTTGACTCGTTCGGCTGCCTCCTGTTTATCGCCGGCAATTAGATCAATGCCTAAAAGCTCCCTGCAGATCGTCGTCTTGTTTTTTGCTTCAAACAATTGCGCGAATTCCCTTACCAGCGCATATGTTTTCTCCTTAGCGGCCTCGTCCTGCCTTAAATACTTTCCGTACTTTAATCCGATTACAAGGTACGCGCCCGAAACAGCGCCGCATGTATCCTGAAGCCTGCCCATTCCGGCGCCTAAACCACAGGCGATTTTCAGGGCGGTTATTTCTTCTAAACCATATTCTCCGCAGTATGTCGAGAGTATGGCTTGTGCGCAGTTGAACCCATTTTTAAAACATGCTACAGCTTCATTTACTTTGCTTTGATTTGCAGTTTTCTCTTCGTTCATTCATGTAATCCTCCTCATAGTAATCATTCCTCGCAGTAATCCTCTCCGCGGCTAGTCTCCTGGCGGCAATCCTCCTTGCAACTGGCTACCTCGCGGCAATCCTCTTCGCAGCAATCCTCTTCGCAACTAGCGACCTCGCGGCAATCCTCTTCGCGGTTAGTCTCTTCATGGCAATCATTTTTGTTGCATATGCAATCTTCCTTCGCCGTAGTGACTATATCAAGAAATGATTTGAACTCCTGTATAACTTCCTCGTTGAGCGAATAGTATATCCATTTGCCTTCTTTGCGTCCGTTTACAAGCTGACAATCGCAAAGGGTTTTCATGTGGTGCGAAAGTGTTGGCTGTGTAATATGGAATTTCCCCAAAATCACACAGGCGCATAGCTCGCCACAGGAAAGCATGTCTACGATCATAAGCCTGTTCGGGTCGGATAGCGCTTTGAACATTCGGGCGCGCGCCGCATAATTTACGATCAATCAAAACACCTCACATAGACAAATAGAAATGTGTCAATATGAATTGTATTAAACTCATAGATGAATGTCAATATGTTTTTACAGAGTTTTCACAGAATTCTTGCAGAAGCCTATTTTTGCAGAATTTCATAAACTTCACCAATTTCACAAACTTCACCAACTTCACCAATTTCACAAACTTCACCAATTTCACCAATTTCACAAACTTCACCAATTTCACCAATTTCACCAATTTCACAAACTTCACCAATTTCACCAATTTCACCGAATTTTCTTCTAGTTTATTCTGCACCCGGCTTTACCCCGCCGGTATTAGAAACTCGGTGATGGCGCTCAATGCAGCTTCACTTGCGCCTGATTCCATATAAAGTGAATAGGAAGCTTTCGCAAACAAGTCATACCAGAAAGAAATGCCTGCGCCGCCTTCGTTGTAGGCTACATGGTAGGGATAGTCAACCCATTCAAGAACCAGGCTTTTTTGAAATGTCTCATATACGCCTGAAATGTTTTCAAGGGCGTTCGTTTCCTGAACCCGAAAAGAATACTTTATTCCCTCTAATTCAAACTGGACTTCCGCCAAACTTCCGGAAATGATAAAGTACTTGACGTTCTCCGACGATTCCGGTATGAACATGAAAAGGCCGAGTTCATCAAAAATCTCGTCTGCGCCCGCAACCTCAACCATTGGATTTGGTATCATGCTCTGCCCCGGATCAGGCGTGGGCGTGGGCGCGGGTGTGGGCGCCGGCGCCGGCGTCTGTGGAAGCACTGTGGCGCTGGCGTCCATAGCATACGTCACAAGAATTTCTTTCGTATCTTCGAACCAGTCTACTGTACACCCCAGCTCCTCCCCGGCAAAACGTAAAGGAATGAGCGTTCTGTCGTTTAGCAACACCGGCGCTACATCCATGGTTTTACTTACGCCGTTTATAGTGTAATCATTCCTATCCAAAGTCATTATAAGCGTGTTGCCGTTGACCGAAAGAGTGACCCTCTGCGTTAATTCATCCCAATCTACGTCGCCGTTCATTGCTTCGGTTAGCGCCCGCGCCGGAATCATTGTTCTGTCGTTTATGGTAATTGGCACGGTTTCACGTCCGGGGTCAACTTCGAGTAAAGCGCCGTTTACATTCATTATTTTCGAATTCAGTTGCATGATTATATAACCGGAACCGTCAGTGGGCGGAGTCGCTCCAGTGGTTGTAGGCGTCGTTCCAGTGGTAGGCGTTGCGCCTGATGTAGTCGTCGTTCCCGTAGTTTGCGTTGCGTCTGATGTAGTCGTGGCGCCAGTGGTAGACGTCGCGCCCGTGTTTTCAGTCGCTGCCGTTGGTTCCTGCGTCACTGAAGACCCCGGCGCCAGAAATCGGAACGTCTTTAGAATATTTTCAACGTCGCTCTCCATTCTCTGATACTCATCAGTAAACGATTTATTAGTATAGTCAAATTGGACATCCGTCGGGGTACTGGAGTAAATTACTTTCCCGCCTTCTCTCGTCAGTTCCTTCATGCCAGGATATAGTTCATGCTCTCCATTTGAAACGGCTATGCTAAACAAGTTTCCGCCATAATCTGTATCTTTGTTGTGGATATTGTAGAAGCTCACCCATTCAATATCAGTTGAGCGTTCATCAACACTGTATAAGCCTTCCCAGCTCGACGGGAGCGTCAAACTGAATCCAAGCGTGCCGTTGGTATAAACAATACCTTCCGGGGAGGCGATCGCCGCTATTTCAGCAGGTGCAACAAGCATAGACGTCAGTAGCGCAATCAAAAGAATTACGGATACGATCTTTTTCAACATGGTTTTCTCTCCTTTTCATTCTTAATCTTGCTAACAAAAACAATTTCGGCGGAACAATTCATACGACGTACGGTTCAAGCAGTAGTTGCCCTGAACGGTAGCGCTCAGCGGAGAATCGTTTAATGTCAAGGTCGTCTTCCCGCCCTGTCAGATAGTTGGCTACCAATATAGCCGTGCGCGGCGCCACCATGAAACCGTGCCCGGAGAAACCGGCTATTGTCATAAAGCCATCGGCGCTACCGGCTTCATTAATAATTGGGTTGCAATCCGGGCTCATATCATAAAGCCCCGCCCACTGACGCACCACTCGCAAGCCGCGAAAAGCAGGCAACGTCCGAGTGACCAGATATGCGTTGTATTCAAGATACTGCCACGATGATCGGGTATTGAAGCCTTCCGGCTCGTCTGGGTCGCCAAACCCCATTAGCACGCCGCCGCGCGGGGTCTGCTGCACATAAAAGTGGCGTTGCAGCGACATTACCATAGGATCCATTATATGGGCCACCGGCTCTGTGACTAGTATCTGGCGGCGAACCGGAAATATCGGAAGCTCGTCATCTACTTGTGTCGCCATTTCTGCGGCATGGGCGCCAGTACAGTTAATAACAGTCCTCGTTTGAACATCACCCTTATTCGTCAGTACTGTGCGAATGCCGCCTTTTTCCACCCTGAACCCTGTCACAGTGGTGTAGGTTTCAAAATCCACTCCCATTGTCTGCGCTCCTTTAGCGTATGCAAATGTGCAGTGGAATGGGTCGGCATGGCCGTCCTTAGCGCAGAAACACGCGCCAATCATGCCCTCGGTGTTTATATGCGGAACGATCTCTTTGATTCCGTCCAAATCCACGGCACGGGAATCAATACCAAGCGAGTGCTGCACTACCAGGTTTTTGTGGAATTGTTCCCATTCCTTTTCCTCATAGGCTATAAGTAAGTACCCGCCCTGGTTAAGGCCGCAGTCGCCGCTGTAGCCGGTGTATTCTTCAAGGTTCTCAAATATATGCGTGCTCTCCACGGCCAGCGTCGCGTTTAATACCGAACCCCACTGTTGGCGAATGCCCGCGCCGCAGCGCCCTGTAGCGCCAGCGGTAAGGTATTCCCGCTCTATCACCAGCACGTCATTTCGACCGCGCTTGGCCAATTCAAAGGCTACCGAACAACCTATTATACCTCCGCCGATAATAACCACATCATAGGATTTTTTCATTAGTCAGATATGTCCTTTCCGCGAACGCCGAAGTCAAATGTGTGCAAATAACCTGGTACAACCGAATTCGATTCCGAATCCGAACCTATATCCGTACTGATTTCGAACCCAAATTCGTATCCGTATCCAATTCCGAACCCGAACCCATATCCGTTTCCGAACCCGAACCTGTTTCCGAACCCATATCCGTTTCCGAACCCGAACTCATACCCGTATCCAACTCCGAACCCGTATCCGTATCCGATTCCGAACCCGAACCTGTATCCAATTCCGAACCCGTATCGGATAAAGTTTAATCATCGGCGCCAGGTTCATACGCATCCGCCAAATCACCCAAGTATATCGGCTTCATTGGCGGGCGATAAGTAGTCATCAGGACTTCTTCCATCGGCACGCCAAAGACGCGCGACAGTTCGGACGCTATCAAGCTGCGGCAGGTCCGCCCTTGGCAGGGCCCCATACCGGCGCGCGTTACCCGTTTGATTTCGTCAAGTGTTTTATAGCCGTCCGCTATGCAAGAAAGGATCTTTTCCCGGGTGACGTCCTCGCAACGACAAATGATGGTTTCAGCATTTCTATTGTTCACCACTTTGTCCATTCGCATCCTCCTCTATCCTTGTCGTATATCAACCTTTATCCTTGTCGTATATCAACTTTTATATGCCGTATTTCCAGGGCCAAGTCTTGCGGCACGGCTAAAGATATAACGCTGGTTAAGTTTTTCTTGCCGCCTGTGGTAACCTTTTTTACCTCGAACTTGCCCAATTCCTTGCCCGCGCGGTCAAAACCGGCGACAAATTGTCCTGCTTTCGGTTTTGGCGTAAACTCATACGGCAACTTAACGAGCGCCATTTCTTCGCTATAAGTCCTGTCCACAACAAAGACCGCCAGCCCGGGGCACAGCGCTATGCACCGCCCGCACCCGCTGCAGAGTTCCGCGTCCACTATCGGCAGATCATTGATATCGCGAGGCATGGTAATAGCGCCCTGTTTACACGCTTTGACGCACGGATTACAGGGTATCATCTGAAAGCACTCAACTATTGCGACCGGGCCTTTTTTCAGCCGCGCCTCAGAAGGGTTAACGGAAGCCAGGTCCGCCGCCACCGGTATTCCATCAGTCAAAAGGGTTCCTAAGCCCGCGCTACTATCAGACCCATTATTTTTATCGCTTGCACCTGTTTCATCTATTTCAGCCGTTTTAGCTTTTTCTGCTGTTTCAGCCGCTTCAGCTGCTTTAGCTTTTTCAGTTGCTTCAGCTGCTTCAGCTATACTCTTGGACATATTTATTTGACCGGTTTCATCATGATATATACTTTTGTGTCCGTGACCTCCGCTCCCAACAAGCTTTTTCACGCCAATGCGTATATGCTCGCTCATCGTTCCCGCTCTAAGCTCGTCTAGCTCTTTCATTGCTTCTATCTTCAGTATTTCTACGGCTCTTTCGCCCACTCTGTTGTTTTCATTGCCGTGACCCAGGCTTGCAGCAGCGCAAATTCCGGCTAACCGCCCTTCAACCATGGCGGAAGAAGCCTCCTCAATACCACATGAATCCCCGGCGCAGTATATGCCTTGCCGAGTCGTCTCCATATTTTCATCAACAATCGGTACATGGCCTGATAGCTCTCGAATATACGCCATCTCGCATCCGGCCTGCCATGCGAGTTCAGTCAAAGGGGAAAGCCCAACTGCCAGACATATGGTATCACACGGAATTTCACGCTCAGAGCCTGGTATGGGCCGCCACTTTTCGTCAATCTGTGCTATAACGGCGCCTTCCACTTGCCCGCGCCCATACGCTTCCAGGATAGTGTGGCGAGTAAGCACCGGTATTCCCGCCCGCCGAATTTTCGAGGCGTGAACAAGATAACCGCCAATCTTCGGAAGCCCTTCAATTACCGCGGCTACCTCAACTCCCGCTTGTAGCAACTGATAAGATACGATAAGGCCAATATTGCCCGCGCCTACCATCAGTACGCGTTCCGCCGGCTTGACTCCGGCTTCATTCATCAGCGTTTGTACCGCGCCTGCGCCGTAAATACCGGGTAAGTCGTTACCCGGGAAGGACAGGAATTTTTCCGCCGCTCCTGCTGCAATGATGATTCGCTCAGGCTTGACTTTGGTATACAGGCCCTCATGTTCCACGGTGACCACGCCGTCGTCGTATATAGCCAACACAGTGCTGTCCATCCATAACTCGATGTTGGGGTCAGCCTGCGCTTTTTCAGTTAATATCCGGCCTATCTGTATACCTCTGTCACCAGCGTATTGTTTTTCCGAGCCAAAAAATTTATGTGTTTGCTTGACCAATTGACCGCCCGGCACATAGTTTCGTTCAACCAACAGCGCCCTGGCGCCCAGAGAGGAAGCCGAAAGCGCGGCGTTTAGCCCGGCCGGGCCGCCGCCTATGATCAGGATCTCCGTCTGTTTCAAGTGAGTATTGTCCCCCTCCCTATCTGCTCATTAACTCGCATACCGGGCTTAACCCTAAGGACGCATATGCGCGTATTTGGCGCACCGTCGACCTCCATAAAGCATGACGAACAGTTACCAATAGCGCAAAACAGGCCCCGCGGACGATGCAGCTCCGGACTCTCCCCAAGCTTGCGTATGCCTGACGCGTGTAACGCGGCGGCGATTGTTTCATTTGGATAAGCTTCAATTTCATTCCCGTTAAAAAAGAATGAAATCTTCTCGCCGCGCTCAAATTTCAGCACCGGGTGTTCCTCAATTCTCACTCCATTCATCCCCTCCTGAATATTTCTTCAAACGAATGCGAATTACCGTTTTTCCCAAAAGCATGAACGCTCAGGAACTAATACATTCATGCTTTCTGACTCTTTTCAGAATTTTCTTTATTTAAATAATATCACTTTTATATAATATCACTAATATTCCATTTTTTGCACATGTTTTTTCTCTTATTCCGCTCGCTCATTCCGTTTTATTATTCTATTTGCCCATTCCGCTCGCTCATTCCGTTCTATTATTCTTCTCTTTTCTTATCTTATCTTATCTTATCTAAACCAAGCTCTTTTCGCTTCTCCTATGCTATAACGATCCCAGTGGCCTTTTAGCCGGCGTCCCGTCCCTTCGTGGGTATTTTTCAGGGGTCTTGCAAATTTTTCTGACAGTTATAACTGATCGATGAATTTCAGCTTTATGGGTCTCCAACACTTGTATTTCCAAGTCCTGTGTCTCCGGAAGGGGGAGGCAAAACCGCTCCACTAGCTCTATCTCACAGCCCAATTCACCGGCAATAATTCTCGCTTCGCTCAGTTCCGCGTCCACAGCGTCGCTGACGGACTTCAAAGCAACAAACACCCCGTTCTCACGCAACAAAGGCGCGCACAACTCCAGCAGCACCGGCAACGGCGCTACCGCTCTTGCTGCTACAACGTCCGCTGCATCCCTGTACTCCGCCGCGCGTCCCGCGATTTCCGCCCGCAAACAGACGGCTTTTATTCCTTTTAGTCCTAATGCGTCAATAACCCTGTTTAGAAACGTCACTTTCTTTCCTGTTGCTTCTATCAGGGTTGCGTCAATTCTGTCCCCCAGGACAATCTTGACCGGTATCCCTGGAAACCCCGCCCCAGCGCCAACATCTACAAATTTCAGCGGCGCCGCAGGCGCCATCTCCGCCTGAGCATTTATGAACTTAATGATTGACATCGAATCTATAAAGTGCTTAATAATTACATCTATTTCACTCTCTATGGCAGTGAGATTGAATTTTTCATTTGATACGGCAAGCAAATCTCCAAATAAATTGAACTCCTCTATTTGCTTATCAGTGAGAATTATGTCAATCTCTTTTGCTAACTCTTTTAATATCGCCAACCTTTTATTCATCATAGGCATCCGCACATTACGTTCGCTTAAATTCTTCCAGGTTTTAATCGGTCACAAGGTAAGCATAATTTCTACAGACATATTTTTGCTACTAATGCGTTTAAACGCTGCTTTAGCTGGATTTGCAATATCTGACATGCAAAAATACCGCGAAGCTACACTTACACCAGGGCAATCGCATAAAGAATTTCTATACCATATATTGCATGCTCATTTAATTTGAATCCCCAATATGCTGTATGTATAACAACAAATGCATGGTTTTATGCGATTGCACTGCGCTTACACGCCATGGTCCTGATTTTTGCAAACTATCATCCTCCGCCACTAGTTCTCTGACCTTGCGCCGCAAGCCAGATGATCAGGACATTAATATCGGCGGGCGACACTCCCGATATCCTGGACGCTTGTCCTATTGATTCGGGCCTTAGCTTTGATAGTTTTTGCCTCGCTTCAACGCTAATATTATTTATTTCTTCATAATCTATATCAATGGGTATTTTCTTTGATTCCAATTTTTTGAACTGTTCAACTTGCTGTATTTGCCTTACTATGAACCCTTCATATTTTACTGAAATCTCAACCTGCTCTGAAACGTCACGGGGCAAATCGACCGGTCTGCCCTTGTCTACGGCTTTAAGCCCGTTGTATGTGATCTCCGGTCTCTTCAATAGCTCTGATAGCCGGATTCCCGTGCTGATTTTAGCGCTGCCCGTCCCTTCCAGATAACGTAGCGCCTCTTCCGAAGGGGGCAATACTGTTGCCCTAAGTCGTGATATTTCATCTTCAATTAACTTTTTTCTCTTCCGAAACCGCTCAAATCTTGCTTCACTTACCAGACCGACCTCATATCCGAGCGGCGTGAGCCTCATATCCGCATTGTCCTGCCTCAGCAACAACCTGTATTCCGCCCTTGACGTCATCATCCTGTAAGGTTCTCCCGTACCTTTTGTCACAAGATCGTCTATCAACACTCCGATGTACCCCTCGGACCGGCCAATGACAATCGGTTCTTTGCCCGTTAATTTACGAACCGCGTTTATCCCCGCCATGATTCCTTGGGCGGCGGCCTCTTCGTAACCGGAAGAACCGTTGATCTGCCCCGCCGAAAATAAGCCTTCAATATCCAGAAATTCCAGTGATAACCTTAGTTGCGTAGGGTCGATGCAGTCATATTCAATCGCATACGCCGATCTCATAATTCTTGCCCCGGCCAACCCGGGCATAGTTCTGATGAACCTGTCCTGGACGTCTTCAGGCATACTGCTCGACATACCCTGAAGGTATTTCTCATGGGTATTCCTACCCATTGGTTCAAGAAAAGCCTGATGGGATTTCCTATCGGGGAACCTCACGACTTTATCCTCTATAGACGGGCAGTACCGGGCGCCGACTCCCTTTATAACGCCGCTGAAAAGCGGGGAACGCGACAGATTTTCCCTGAGTATATCATGGGTCTTCTCGTTCGTGTGTGTAAGCCAGCAAGAGATTTGCTCGATATCTATTTTTTCTGTTTCGAATGAGAATGGCATTATAACGTCGTCACCGGGTTGTTCGACCAGCGCGGAAAAATCGACGCTCTTCCCGTTTATCCTCGCGGGCGTGCCGGTTTTGAACCGCTGGAGGGCAATGCCTGCCCCCGCAAGAGAATCTGAAAGCATGTTCGCGGGAAAAAGGCCGTCAGGCCCACTGTTTAGGCTGAATTCCCCTATTATTATCCTGGCTTTCAGATACGTGCCGGTGGCAAGTATAACCGCTTGCCCCAAGAAAACCGTCCCCGTGTGTACTTTGACTCCAAGGACTTTTTTCCTGTTTTTGTCAATCGCTTCCAAAAGCAGTTCCGTTACTTCACCTTGCCTTGTGTCAAGGTTCTCCTGCTCCTCCAGAGCCATCTTCATATATTGCTGGTACATTCTTCTGTCTATCTGGGCGCGCAGGGAATAGACCGCCGGCCCCTTCGCCCTGTTAAGGGTTTTGGACTGTATCATCGTTCTGTCCGCCGCCTTCCCCATTTCCCCGCCGAGGGCGTCGACCTCCCTTACCAGGTGCCCTTTGCCCGTCCCTCCAATATTGGGGTTGCAGGGCATATTTGCAATGCTGTCCAGGTTAATGGACAGAATCAGCGTTTTCATACCTAGTCTGGCTGCGGCTAGTGCTGCCTCACACCCGGCGTGCCCTGCTCCAACAACAATTATGTCATATTTTCCAGCTATAAAGTCCATCTTTGTATACTATTCGCCTTATCTATTCTACCATGTAAACTCTCCGGCTTGTGTTATCTACATTATCTGATCTATATTGTGCTTTTCACTTATCTATTCCGCCTTGCGTCACTCACCCTATCCAATCTACCTTGTTTTATTGTCTTTGTATTATTGTCTTTGTATTATTGTCTTTCCTACTTACCCAAACAGAAATTCTCAAAAATTCTGTCAATGACTTCCGGCAGACAGTCCTCTCCCGTAATTTCACCCAAAGCTGAAACCGCTTCTTTTATCCCGATGGTCGCAATATCGATAGGAAGTTTTGTTTCAACGGCGCTGATTGCGTCGCTGATTGCGTTAATGCTTTTCATTACTTGCGCATGGTGCCTTTTGTTCGTAAGGAGCGCTTCGTTGTTTGCGCTTACCTCGCCTTTGCCAAACATTTTTATTATTTGTTCCTCGATCGCGCTTAACCCTATACCGTCCTTTAACGAGGTTTCTAAAACTGCATTCCCGTACTCGTCATTTTCCCTGATGAATATCTTGGCGGTTTCAACGCCGCCGGTTGTTGCTATGTCGATCTTGTTAATCAGATATATATGGGGAGCGTGCTTTGAAATATCTATTACCCTTCGGTCGTCTTCATCCAAAGGTCGCGATGAATCCAACAGGATCAACGATATGTCCGCCTTTGCAGCGGTCGCCTCCGCAATATCAACGCCTATTCTTTCAACCGGGTCGCCCGCTTCCCTTATCCCGGCAGTATCCACAATGTTTACAGGGAATCCTCCAATGCTCGTGTTCTCCCGTATCAGATCCCTTGTGGTTCCAGGCGCCTCGGCAACAATCGCCCGCTCTCTTCGCGCCAGCAGGTTCAGGAGCGTAGACTTCCCAACATTTGGCTTGCCGGTGATAACGCACGACGCGCCATCTCGTATATAACCGCCCAGTTTAAAGCCAGATTCCAGCTCCCTTAGTTGAATATCAAGCGAACTGAGTCTCGCCAGAGCGTCTTCAGCCGTAACTTCCTCCAAATCGTGTTCGGGAAAGTCTAGAACGGCGTCAATTGAAGCAATAATATCCAAAAGCCCATTCCGCGCGGCTTTGAGGCGCGCCGAGAGCACCCCTTCCAATTGGTTCAGCGCGGCTTTTGCGCTCAGCTTTGCAGTTGCGTTTATAATGTCCATCACGGCTTCAGCTTGGGTTAAATCAATTCGGCCATTCAAAAAAGCGCGTTTTGTAAATTCTCCTGGTTCGGCTGTGCGTGCTCCTTCTCGTATTACAAGATCTAAAATACTTTCCAGCGTTTCAAATCCTGCGTGACAGTTTATTTCAATAACATCTTCCCGCGTGTATGAGGCTGGACCTTTCATCTTAGTCAAAAGGACTTCGTCAATGCGTTCTCCGCTTGACGGATCGACAATAAACCCATAGTTTACACTATGGGTTTTAATTTCGTCAAAAGACTTCCCGTTTGCAAGTTTTCCGTTTACAAGTTTTCCGTTTGCAAGCTTCCCGTTTGCAAGTTTTCCGTTTGCAAGCTTCCTGTCGGCGCGCTCGGCATTGTCATGCTTCCTGTCGGTATGCTCGGCGTTGTCATGCTTTTCGTTTATACAATTCCCCTCTGCATGATCCTCGTCGGCACGATTTCCGAATTCACGATCCGCGTTGTCATGCTTCCTGTCGGTACGATTCCCGACTGCATGCTTTTCGTTGTCATGCCACTCTACAGCGTTTTTTTCGCCGACATTCCCTCCGTTGGCGCTCTTTCCCTTTTCTTGCATCTCGCTCTTGAAAATACGAGCGGCAATATGAAACGACATCGGCCCGCTCAACCGGATAATCCCTATCGCCCCAGTGCCATATGCCGTTGATATAGCGGCAATTGTATCGTTCATGTTTTATCCTGATTTTTACCTCCTATATCGGGGATTGTTGCCATATGACGACCCGCCTTTGTTTTTGGGCGCAACAACTACTTTCCGGTTAGGTTCCTCCCCAACGCTATATGTCTCAACCCTTGTATTGCTTTGAAGGGTTGAATGTATTACTCGTCTCTCATAAGAATTCATGGGTTCCAACGTTACATTTCTTCTGATCCGTACTGCCTTTTCCGACACTTTCTCAGCAAGCCTCACCAAGGATTCTTCTCTTTTTTTTCTGTATCCCTCTATATCGACTGTGACCCGAATATATTCGTCGCGTCCTCTGTTTATACAAAGGTTGGTCAGATACTGAATTGCTTCGAGCGTTTCACCCCGATGTCCAATCAGAATACCGCTGTCGTCGCTTGTGATATTCACTGCGTATCCTTCATCTGTCTCCTTGAATTCCATGTCTATTTCCACATGAATACCATTAAATAAATTCTTCAAAAAAGACAGTATCGTCTCCCTTTCCTCTTCTACTACAGCCCAGTCTATAACGGCGTCATTTTCTTCGATGTAATCATCTTTATCGCTTATATCCGCTATCTGCCTTTCGTCGATATCGCTTTCTGTCATATGATCAGATCCTATGACCGTGTCTGCGGAAGGCATAAATCCCTCCTCTCTCTCGTCATCGACTAGGGACGTTACCCTAACTTTAGCCATTTTTCCGCCTAAAAGGCCAAAAATCGCAGATTTCCCCTCATCCAAAACTTCATAACTCACGTCGTCCAATTCCAAATCTAATTCGACCAACGCCAAGGCTATGGCGTCTTGCACTGTTTTTGCAGTTTTCTCTACCGTTTTTCTTCCCATTGGAAAAAGCTCCTCCCCTCCAAAATCCAGCTATCACTCTCGTTTTTATCAGCGCTTTTATCCTGCGCTCTCACCAACACACACTCTCTTATTTCCGTTCTCTACTGTTGCGCCCATCATTAACACATTCACACACATTCTAGACATTCCCTTTTCCTGACACATTCACACACATTCTAGCCTTTCCCTTTTCCTGACACACTCACACACCTTCTAAACTTTTCCCTTTTCCTGACACATTCACACACATTCTAGACTTTCCCTTTTCCTGACACACTCACACATCTTCTAAACTTTTCTCTTTTTCTTCGTACTCCCATAATTTCTATATGTGTTGGACTTCTGGTTGGGGTTACTAATTCTATTCACGAGCGTTGCGGTGGCGCCAGTCTGTTGCGTCTCCTTTACAGCAGAAGCTCCTTGCTGACCTTTTGCTCCTTTTGGACTTTTTTGTCCGCTCACTCCTCTAGGGCTTTTCAGGTTATTTGCTCCGTTAGCGTCCCTGCTTACACCAACCTTGTCTCTATCGCCTCTATCGCCTCTATCGCCTCCATCGCCTCCATCGCCTCCATCGCCTCCATCGCTATAACCCTCATATCCGCCAGTGCCGCGACCGCCTCCTTCTTCATTGCCTCCGCTCCCGCCAAAGCCCAACGAACCGCCTGCTCCGCCTGCGCCCTCTACAGCGCCTCCGCCGTAAAGACCATCTACGATTACACCTTGACTGTCGCTGAGTTCGCCCCCAACAGCGTCCCCCTGTATGCTTTTTCGCCCCCTCTTCCTTTTCAATTCGTTGATTTGTTGTTCTTCAGCCGTTTCCTTAATTTTGAGAATATACTTATTAACGTATAACTGTTGAGCCATCTGGATAAAATACCCGGCTATCCAGTATACAAGAACCCCTGCCGGGAGTTGAAACGAAAATATTAGCGTCATCACAGGCCCCATAAGCATCATAGATCTGTTCATTGAGGAGACTTGGGGATTAGTTTGCGCTTGTTTTTGTGAAACCGCCATGGAGACCTTTGTTGATAAGTACGACACAACGACGCCAATTATCGGGATAAGAAGCAGTGGCAGATAGGTTGACATTTGTTCGCCAAAAATAACGCTTGGGGAGAAAGAGGGGACTTTGCTTAAATCAAGGCCAAGGAAGTTCATATTTATGTATTCTTCCGGTTTTATTATTTTTGAGACAGCCTCGATCTGCTCAGCGCTTAGTATCTCAGTGTTAACTGTGTTAACTGTGTTAACTCTGAAAAAGTCCAGGACCTCTATCTCCGGCACAATCCTGGTCAAATCTATAGATTTCACAGTCTTATATATCTCGTTCAGAGTATCTATGCTTGTCTGGCTCATTTGAAGCAAATGTTTAAGTGGGTTCGTAATTACCCTGTAAAGCGCCAAAATTATCGGAAGCTGCACCAACATTGGAAGACAGCTGCCCATAGGATTGATCTTTTCTTCCTGATAGAGTTTCATCGTCTCTTCGTTTAGCTGTTGCTTATCGTTCCCATACTTTTTCCTTAACTCTTCAAGTTTGGGATTGATCTGTTGCATTTTGGCGGAGCTTTTATATTGTTTTAAATTTAGGGGAAAAAGAATAATCCTCGTAAAAATTGTGAAAACAATTATGGCAAGCCCATAATTTTCAAAAGATAAATAGTAGTATATAAAACGCATAATAGCGCCAAGGGGCACAGCTAAAAAATCAAATATTCCTCCCATAAAAACTCCTTCATTTGACCGGATCATACCCCCCATTGCTGAGTGGATTGCATCTTAAAACCCTCCACACAGCCATAAGGCCGCCTTTAACCAGACCATAACGCGAAAGCGCGTCAATCGCGTACTTTGAACAGGTTGGATAATATTTACAACACGGTTTTTTAAAGGGTGATATGAATTTTCTATAAAACTCAATTATTTTTATTGCAATCTTTTTTCCCATTTTTCGCTGTCCAGGATATTGGCCTTAATTAGTAAATATTTCATTTCCTTGGAAAGCACCCAGAAATTGGGCGTCTCTTCGGCATTTCTCAATACAAAAACTAAACTATACCCCGGAAACAAATAACTCTCAATCGCCCTGTAATTTTCTCTAACCAGTCTTTTAAGCCTGTTCCTCTTTACGCTTTTACCAATCTTTTTGCTCGTCGTAATCCCAATATAGTTACATCCCGCGTATTTCCCGGTCTGATTTTTTAGAACATAAAGAATAACGTTCTTTCCCACGTAAAATTTCCCTTTTTTATAAATCCGCAAGAATTCATAGTTTTTCTTTATGGAAAACGTATTTTTCATTATCAGCAATTATAATTAAAAACTATCATTAACAATCATCAGATAATTATTACATAAAAAGACCACATTTTGAGCGGTCTTGTTTCTTCAGAAATGGGTTTACGCAGACAGGATCTTCCTGCCCTTTAGCCTTCTTCTTAAAAGGACTTTTCTCCCATTTTTCGTACTCATGCGTTTTCGGAACCCATGAACCCTGCTTCTCTGCCGTTTCTTTGGCTGATATGTCCTGACCATTTCTAACTATTCCTCCAAAACTCGTAAAACTTCTGATATGCAACACAGAATAATATTATATTTAATATCTGCGACTGTGTCAATCAGTTTTTGAAGGCTTAAAATCCAAGGCGCCGTCAATTATGCGCTCATTATATATCTTCACAAAGCCGCTCTTGCCAACTATCTGATAGTGGCAATGAAGCATTTGCAATAGGCTCAGGCGACTTCGCGGACATGGCTGCCATGACTTTTTTGCAGTTCAGGTGCTTTGTAGATTTCCTTTTATTAATTCATTTAAAAACTGTCCTCATGGTGACGTTACCGCCATGAGGACAGTCCGGATGTAAAACTCTTTGCCATAAAAAGTAAATCTGCCGCTTTTTCAGCTTAAGGGAACAGATTATAGGAGTCGCTGTAGTTGGCGATGATCTCAATCATGTCGGCTAAGTTAACAATGCCGTTTACGGCTACGTCGCAATCTTTGGCTGAGGCGATGTCAAATTTCACGTTTTCCCAATCCGACTCCAGGTCATTAGCTAGATAGTAATACACCGCGATAGTCAGATCGAGATCGTTAACTCTACCATCATGGTTCAGGTCGTATTTGGAATATACGGGCGCTTTTTCCACGATGGAAATTTTCGCTGAATCTGTATTGATTATAACTTGCTTGACGCCGGAGGATCCGTTCACATCACCCGTGATTGAGATATCGTTAAGCGAGACGGCGGCGGCGCCCAGAATATCGCGCGTCGCTCCGCTGATCTTCAGGATTTCCAGCGGATCATCAACTTGAACAAAGCCGGGATACATCAATTTCACCGTACCCTTCCAAACTTGTCCCCCCACGTATTCCCATGTAAGCCCGCCTCCTGGCGCAAACTCGAATCCATTCAGCGGCGCCACGGCGGTGAGGTCTAAAAACCTGCTGTCATACGTAAAGTTAAGCGTTACGACACCCACGCCCTTCGCCTGGCTTAAGGATATCGTGAAGGAAGCCGGGGAATTCACTGCAACAACTGCTTCGTCTGAGTGGATGTCCACAATGGGCGCTAGCTTTTCAAAGCCGTAGGTCACCAATTTGACATCGCCTGTCATGCCATAAGATGACCGCACTCCATAGCTGGGCTCAACCGGGTTGGGGTTGGAACTAACCAATCCACGCTGCATCAGGCGATTCTTCAAGGTGCTGCCCACCACAACCTGAATTGTATTGTCATTGGGCTGCAGTAAAGCGCTCACATCAACGGTCCGATTCCTTAAATCCATAGGCGGCGCTTTCACGCCATTGACAAACACATTGCATGGACTGCCGTCCGTAAAGCCAATTGACAAATAGGCGCCGTTTTTTTCTACCGACCAGCCGTCCGGCAGGTTGAATGTTGTGGTATAATAGCCCACTCCAGAAACATCCGGACCGACAGAAGGAATATCCTTCCATGGAATCAAGCTTGTTTCCCCTACTTCGATAGGAGACTTTTTGGTCGTGAAGTATACCTCGCGAGTGACATATCCGAGGCCGCGATCCTCCTCGTTGACCATTTTCTCGCCTTCATTCCAGTCCTCCACAACCAGATTCCAAGTTGGCAGCGCGATATCAGCCGGTACTGTAAACTGATTTGTGTACGTATTCCCATTGCTTAAAACCGTGGTATAGGTCCCACTTTTTTCGGCTATAACGGTAAACCCTCCGTCGTTTGATCGAACATGAGCGGCGTCACTGGATATCACAGTTATCTGCTTGGATATATCGGTCTTATCAAGAGCTATCACAGTGGCTTCGCCCGGCTTCAACGTGAGATCAAAATGGGTCTTATTATCTTTGAATTCATAGCTGCTGAGGGCCTCAATCTCCCCGGTCCAACAGTTTATGTTGTATGGCCTGCCCTGTGTTTCCATGATCAAAGAGACCGTTTCCGTGGAACCCTGCGCCGTATCTTCGTAAGGAATAATTGTGGTCAGGTTATAAGCGTACAGATATAAAGCGTCATCGGTCTCACGGATATTCGTGATGATTTTTCCGTTTGGTTCGCCAAATTCAGCGCGGGGATGTATACCCAGCTCAATCAGCCCGTCATAGGCGGAAGCTTGATCATCATATTCCCGGACATTAGGCAAAGCCTTGATCTGACCGACAATTGCAGCCAATTCCGCATCGCTTTCGCTCAATGAGAAGGTATGGATCGCCGCCTTGCTATGGGTTTTAAAGAATTCACTATTTTTCAGTAATTCATGGCTGCCATTTACAAAGATAATCGGAATACCGCCCTTGGCCAGTTCAAGGATTCGTTTTGCTGCGTCGATGGACAGATACTCCTGATAAAGGAGCAGGGCTTTATACGCGGGTCCGTCCGGCACGATGACTTGCCCGTCGCTGGTCATCTCACTTTCCAGTAAATTGTATGGAGAGAAGAAATCATACGTAAACCCGGCGTCTTGAAGCGCCATGTCTTCCCAATAGACCCCCCGGTGCTCGCCAAGCGGATCCTCCATCCTATACGGCGCTGTATTAAAAGAGTAATCCGTCCGGAGGATACCCAAATCCATTCTCGGAACGCCCTGATTGAGGATAGTTTGGAAACGGCCGATCATATCGACCCATTGGCTAAACTGGCCCCAGGCCGGCTGCCTTGGGCCATATCGCTCGGGTGTGCCGACGCCCATGCCCTCGTGTCCGGGCCAAGCAGTATCCGCTTCGGATCCTTCTATACTGGAATAACCGTGAAGCACACATCTGCCCACGCCTCCCGCGAATTGACGATAGATCGACTGGGTAAAGAAATCCAGCGGCCATAAGTAATTACCATTATTATTGTAGGGCCCCCCCGGAAACTGTCCGGGGTATGGCTTATAGGAATAAGCGCCGGTTTCGCTGGAGAAGGGTTTGCCGTATATGTGTGCCCCCCCGGCCATACCGCGGTAAGAGTCCAATTGGTCGTTAAGCGTGTAAGACTCAGTCTCCACACCGTCAAGGTATTTGGCTGGCGTGGAAATCTCATATGTAACACCGTAACTGGGTTCAGCGCGCAACGTCATACCAAGGGTATGCAGCCATTGACGCAAAGGCTCCAGTACATTCTCCTGATAAAGCTCGGTTAATGTTTGATAGTAGTCATAACGCACTTTACTCTCCAGCGTGCCGTCACCGGCAGCCGCCTCATAGTAATAGGGCGCGTTTCGTATAAACCCGGTCGGCTTCGCCAGATAAGCCAGATATGGAGTTGGGTCATAACCGCGCCGCTCCATAAATACGTCAAAGAAATTATATCCGCATATGTTCCCGAAGCTTTGTTGGGGGTCAAATTCCAGGGAATCCATATAGAGTTGCCCTCGGCCATTTTGTTTGATCAGTTCGCGGAGATCGGCCGTCAGAAAATTCTCCTCCCAATAGTCAATCATCGCTTCAACGCCGTATGTATCTACATAGTTGATGGTAACATTGGCTGAGACAGAGGGCGTAGCGTACCGCTCCATAGGGCGGAGCCAATAGGTATGCAATTCATACTCGCCATCGCCTGGCGCGGTCCAATTCAGAACATATTCACCATTTACATTTTGCACCTGATCAGTTAGATTGATCGTTTTATCCGGATCAACCGAGACTAGTTTATATGTCCCGGCTGTTACAGTGGTGGTACCGCGCTCAACGACGCGATATGCCACCGCTGACATAAAAATAGCTTCCGAAGCAGTAACCTGAGGCGCGTTCCTTGTTACAAACGTCAACTTAGTCAGAGGACCGGATCTTGTCTGACCGGGGGCTAAAATCTCGATGGTATAGTCCAACTCTTTGCTGGCGGCCGGATCGTCCGGCTTTAATACTTCCACAGGCAGATTGGCGTTTCCCCAATGGGTGCCGCTGGTAAGTGAAAAACCCATGCCATACTTTGTGCATTCCGAGATAATAAGCCGAATATCATGCGCCCATTCTTCTGAACCCCAAGCGTACAATTCGTCCGGCGCGCCGTTTTCACCCATGCAAACTATTTCAACTGCGCCCCAGCCCGCCTCGTAAAGCATTTTCAGTTCTTTTTTCAGAGTCTCATCCGTATTTAGTCCCTCAGCCAACCACCACCTGGATTCCACCGTATGTTCGATGGGTACTTCATCCAGCAAATCATGTGTTTTTTCGATAAACGACAAGGGGCTCCCTCCGGGCGGTGCGGCAATGACGTTCAAGGGAGGAAGTAGCAGCGCCAAAACTAATAACGCAACAACAAGTACTAGTTTTTTCTTTTTCGTTTTTTTCATTTTTTTTATTTTTTCCATGGTCTTCTTTTCTCCTTTTCTCCTTTGCTATTTTGTTTTTTGACGCGATGACAGATGAAATACTGGGAAAACTCGGGTATGCGTCGCTTTTGGAACCAGTGTAAAAAGTGTAAAAAGGCTGGCTTATCACCTCCACAAAAATACTGGATTTCTTCTGCATTCAGTCAAAATAATAGTATACTTTGTATAAAATGGGAATTGAATATATAATAAAGTTCCTTGAAAATCCAAAACCCCCAAAACCAATGTGACCTCGGCGCGCGTCCTAATCCAATCGTTTGCGTCTAACGGCTTGATCACTTCTTGTTTTTTGTTTCAGCATAGCAACTTACGGCCCAGGAACTGCAATAAAAAGCGAGTTGTTTAAGCTGGAAGTTGCTAAACATCGCGCGCGAGAGTGGTGCGCGGACAGTGTCCGCGTGAGGCGAGGGGAACCGCGCTTCGCCGAGCCGAGTTGGGTTGCGGGCAAAGCCCGCTTTGGAAGCTTAAGTCGCAAAAAGCCCCCGTTTATAAAAACCGGGGGCTTTTCGGTCAAACGTCTACCAACCAGGGAGTCTCAGTTGAATGGCCTGTTTTTCCACATCCTTGTCATACGAGACAGCGGCGGAATAGGCGTCAGTCATTCCTATTAGCGTCTCTAAACATATCTGGGCGCACGTGGATCCTTTCAGCGGGGATTCATATTCAAGCAGGAGGCTGACTTTACCATTGTCAAAATAAGCTTGTACATCATTTACCCAGCTGGGGATATCCGAGTTATCCATGGGCTGGTAGAGCTGATAAACGTCATTACCATTTATATCCAGGTACTGTTTCAGCCATCGCCTTGCAAGCTCAACATTTGGACTGAATTTGTAAACGTACAAGCCAAGAGGCAATCCGTAAGTAATTCCCTGGTTATCGGAATCCTCGCCAGGTTGTCCGAAAAATCCAATATTCGAGATTTCATCGGGATACAGCTCCTGAAGTACCGTCAATTGCCTGCTCGACATCGGGCAATGGGCGCCCTGCCCGCTCACCAGCATTTCAATCGCCATTTGAGTAGTAGTATCCAAACAGTCGTTATTCAGATATTTCTTGACTTCCGCCATTTTCTCAAAGCTGCGCAACGCACAGGGCGTAGTGGCAAATTTTGCCTGACCCTCAGTAAATTTCCGCGGGAAATCCGCCATGACTGCCTTTACGTTATAATGGTCGGCTAGAAAGATAAACTGGGCAGTTGTTGTTTCTTTGTACGAACCTATTACAGGAATGCCTCCAGCGGCCTGAATTATCTGGCAGTTCTGCATCAACTCGTCCCATGTGCGAGGCGCCTTTAAGCCCAGTTGTTTATACACGCGCTTATTGTACGCCCATCCTATAAAACTGATAGAGGAACTTGGGATTGCGTACAGCCTTCCATTTATCGAGGCGTCATACCTAAACTTTTCAGGCAGAGCCGCAATAAAAGGCTCATTCGACAAATCCAATAAGTTTTCCTCCGGATTGAGGGCATATGAAAGCGCGCCCATATTGCTCGAAAATATGTCTGGCATATCGCCAGTGGCAAGGCTAGTCTTATAAAAACTGATTTCCCATGTACCGGCCGGTAGAGTAATCAGCTCCGTTTGAATACCGGTTTCAATTTCAATAGCTTCTATGGAACGCAAAAGTTGTTCAGTTGGAGTACTTACAAGCAACTTCACGACAACCGGCGCCGGCGGCGCAATCTGTTCTGGCATCTCCTCCGTTTGAACCGGAGTCTCAAACTCTGGTGTCTCAAACTCACATCCGAACAACGAAAATGTGAAAAGCAACATACCCAGCGAAAAAGCTAGAAATTTCAACGCGCGTCTCATGAAAACACCTGCTTTCCGCCGATGCGGGCTTCAGCCCGCATCCCGTCTAATCATTAGTCATATTCTGCATTCATTGTAGCACAAACATTATTTATTTTTCCTAATCTTTTCTTAAATATGGAAAATGTTTTACAAAAATGCTTTGAATTTTCATTCGGAATTTGTATATACTGGAAGTGTAATAATTGAGAGGCGTGATAACCCATGCGATTTCGCACACGGCTAATATTAACATTTTCGATCATTGTAATTACCCTGATTTTTGGTATTATGCTGTTATTTGGGCAATATTATATACAGGAAATAAAAGAAACTTCCATGCGGGATTTGGAGATGCTTTCCCAAGCCGTTTCCTATCAATTGGAGGATCTTGTTAGCCCGATGGTATTCATCGGGGATTTTTTGCTATCAGACATGAACACGCTCTCCGCGATCAACACATTGACCGAGGCCGAGCGTTTCGGCACGGCGCAGCAATACATCATGCGGGCAAAGCATAACATTCAGTTATCGCTCTCTACTTATTGCATCGACAAGAATTTTTATAAAGTCAACGTGTTTTCCGTCTATGGAGATTTGGTATCCAGCGGGTCAATCTCCGGTATTGAAAACCCCTCCGCCTTGTTGGAGCAGTTTCCGGATTTGGACAAGATTGACGCCGCCATGGGTAAAAGTATTTTGCTGCCACCTCATCCGGACACTTGGAACTTGGAAGCGCCAAAAACGGTGTTCAGCCTGGTTCGTACTGTCAGGGGCGGAACTTATCCTTGCTATATTGAAGTGCAAAAAGAATATTCATCACTTGAAGCGTTTTTCAGCCTGTACGCCGCTGGCGAAAATCGTATCGCAATCGTATCAAAAGATGGTGAAGTATTCTTTTCACAGCTTACAGATCAACAAAATGCATACCTTATCGATACGATTTCGCTGGAACGCAATAAAACAATAGACCCATGCATAATTGCCCAAAACTTTTTTCAATTTGATGACAGCCTTATATCTGTGAGGTTTTCCTCTTATACAAACATGTATATTGTCGCGGCTCTAAGCAAAGACGTCTTAGCAAATGCGGTATCAAACCGTATAATGTTTACTGTTTCCGTTTTCGCATTAATCTGCGTAATATCCATAGTCTTTATATATTTGGCTTCTACAAAGCTGGCGGCGCCCATTCGAAAGCTCACTCTTCAGATGGAAAAAACTACGCTGGAAAACATGGAAGACGAAATTACAGTTGAGCACACAAGCAATGAAATTAAAATGTTAAGCACAGAATATAAAAAACTTATGCAAAGATTGAGTCTTGCCGCGTCAAGGGAAAAGCAATTGGGAATGCTTCAGCAAAAAACCCAATTTGACGCGCTACAGGCGCAAGTAAATCCGCATTTTATATACAATGTGCTCAATATGATTTCTCACTATGGTTTATCTGACGGAAATGAGACAGTGTGTAATATATGCGATAAGCTAGCTGGAATGTTGCGGTATTCCACTGGAACAATGCAACGAGTTGTTACAATCGCCACGGAGATTGCCTATATTAAACAATATTTATATCTGCTAAAAATTCGTTATGAAAGTAAACTGAACTGCGAAATCGACATTAATCCAAGCATCCAGCAACAATTGATACCCAAAATAGTATTGCAGCAAATTGTTGAAAACGCCATCAACCATGGATTCAAAAGTCACTCAGGAGCGATGTTTATAGCGCTTGAGGGCTGGGAGGAGCGAGGCTATTGGTTTATCCGCATTAACGATAACGGAAGCGGCTTCAGTATAGAATCAATGCAGACGCTTCAGAAAAAGATCAGTGAAGTGACCGAAAAAATTATGACCAATGACTGGAACATGGAAATTGACATTGGAGGTATGGGCCTTGTGAACGCATTTGCACGGATGCGGTTGCTGATGGGGGAAGATATTGTATTTCGCTATTATAACAAGAACGAAAACGCGGGCGGTGCGATTGTTGAGATTGGTGCAAAACTGAACAAAGAAGTGGGGATTGAATGAAATATACGGCTGTAATTGTTGAAGACGAACCCGGCGCAACAAAATACCTTACCAAAATTGTGAATATGCGATTTCCGCAATTTAAAATTGTAGCTTGCGGAGAGGATGGGGAACAGGGATTGATTTTGGTGGAAACATACCGCCCAGATCTTATTTTTACCGACATACGCATGCCAAAAATGGACGGCTTGGAAATGATCAAAGCCGTCTACAAACGATACCCGCAGATATGCGCAGTCATTGTGAGCGGGTATCAGGATTTTGAATACGCAAAAACTGCATTGCAACATGGCGCGGCGGATTATTTACTTAAGCCTGTCACTCCTTCTTCTATGGAGGAGGTAATTGGGCGTATTCTCCCTGTTATTTCACAGGCAAAATACCAGCGCTGTATGCATGTGATCAGGCGGATGATACGAGGAGAAGTATTGGATGAAAAGGAACTTTTGCGCGCTTTTCCAAGTAAGCGTTACATGGCTGCTATAGCGCGAAAAAATGGCTTGCCCAGCCGCTTCTTGACCGGTGCCTCTGCGGAAATACTCACAAACAACGCAGAAACAGGGGTGTTTTATGGCCGCGACGAAATGGAAAGTATCTACATTATTGACGCCGAGTCAATCACGATAGAGGAGATTCTTAAGCGTTCTTGCGAACCGCGCCGCAAAACCGATGGATACATGACAACTGTTGTATGTGGAAATGATATATCTGTCAGGGAACTTCCCTCAACAATCCGTAATCTTTTCAAAACACTAGACAGCAGTTGCTCCATCGGTCATTCGCAGATAATCACTGTCAGCAACGATCACGCCGATTCGTCAAGACAGGCTGTATCTATTGATAACAATGATATTTTAGATCTGGAAACATCAATACTTGAAGGGGATCATCATCAAATTAGGAACAGATTATATGCCTTTCTTGAACATTGTAAAAGAAAAGTATATCCGCAGTTGTTTGTAGAACAAACAATTCGCACGCTATTATCTCAGGTTCAGGCAAGAAGAAATGGTGAAGGTGTTCAACTCATCGAGTTTTTACTTGATGACGCATTTTTTTACGCCACCTGTTACGACGATCTCCAAAAAAGCCTACTGGACATTATTGAGCGTTCATCTGGAAATCCCGATTCTATCATAAGGAAAATTGATACGCCCGAATTCTTTCAATTGTTACAAGATTATTTAGACACGCATTATTCACAACCAATCTCTTTACCTGATGTATGCCAAGCATTCGGTGTTTCTCAGGCTTATATCAGCATGTTGTTTCGCAAATACTCCGGTAAAACTTTTATCAGCTATCTGACAAGTCTGCGTATTGAAAAAGCAAAGGAATTGTTGCAAAAGCGCGATGTCCTGATTAAAGATGTCGCCGCGGATGTTGGATATTCCGACCCTTTCTACTTCAGCACAATCTTTCGATCTGCTACAGGTCAGTCACCATCTAATTATGTTTTATCGAGACGCCTTATTTGAATGAAATCTGGAATGACAGGCATTGCCGTTTTTGTAAATATAACTGGATTCTATCCACTTTTATTAGCTGAGTCGCACTTCATGATGTTTCTGTTACCGTTCCGCTATCTACATGAAAGAAAGTAGCCTTTTGACTACTTATATTGCAGAGAATTTCTCTGTCAGTACCGGTTAGAAATGTCTGCGCCTTTTTCATGTCACTAATGAGATTTTCCCGCCTCCCACTGTCCAATTCAGACATAACATCATCCAACAAAAGAATCGGCGTATCACCACACTCTTCTTCCATAACGTCAACTTGCGCCAACTTCAAGGCAAGCGCGCATGTTCGCTGTTGTCCCTGTGACCCATACATTTTAAGGTCTTTTCCATTAATATGCATTGAAATATCATCCCTATGGGGACCGTATTGCGTATAGAGTCTGGTAAGGTCATTATCCGTGCTCTTTCTCAGCGCTTGTAAAAAACATTGCTCTATACTGTTTGTATCCTCCGCATCGCCTGCTTTCACCGACGGAAGATAAGCAAGGCGCAATATTTCTCCTCTTTTTGTCAGTTTCCTGTGATTCTCTTTTGCGTATTCATCAAGACTCTTTAATATTAACTGCCTCTCTTTCATAATTCTTGCTCCAATCGATGAAAGAGATGTATTCCATGCATCAAGCATTTCGGAAAGTTTTGCATTTTCCCTGATTTGCCTTAAAAGGGCATTTCTTTGACGCAAAATCTTGATATACTGTTGAACATTAAAAAAGTACGACGGGCGTATCTGGCTTATAAAAATGTCTAAAAATCGCCTTCTCATCTGAGGTTCTTCTCTGACAAACCTAATATCCTCCGGCGAAAACATAACGACGTTCAAATATCCCAACATCTCGCCGATCTTCTTTATTGGCGAGCCATTTATACAGACGCCTTTTTTTCCAGCGCTATTTATTTCTGTTTCTATTTTAATTTCTCCGCGATTTTTTTTGCATAATTTCAACGTTACTTTTAGTACTTCCGCGTTGAAACCTATTATTTCACTATCCTTGTACGTCCTGTGCGACCTTCCGGTTGAGCACAAATAAATTGCTTCAAGTAAGTTTGTTTTCCCTTGCGCGTTATTACCATATATGATATTCACCGCACTTGAAAAACGTATCTTCGCGCTGGAATAATTCCTGAAATTCTTTAAACATAATTCTGATACATACAATTCTCATACCATCCTTTTTACTGGTAGAATGAGATGTACAAACCTGTTGTTGTTTAATGGCCTGATTATACATGGCCCCAATTCTGAAGTAAAGTTAATTCTAATATAAGCGTCTTCTATAGATTTTAGCGCTTCTGATAAAAACCTTGGATTGAACGCAACCTCTATGTCTTTCCCCTGTGTTTGCACTTTTATTTTTTCGTCGACAATTCCCAGGTTACTGGTAGACTTTATCTCCAATATATCACCCTTTACACATAAGAGTACAGGATATCTCTTAATAAGATCTGTTGCTATTATCAATGACGCCCGTTCGACCGCATCCAATAAATCTATTGTTCTAACGCTGACGTCTGTTTCAAACTGTTCAGGTATTAAATATTTATAATTAAAGAATTCGCCTTCTATTATCCCTGAATTCAATCTACAGTTTTCGAATTCCACTATCATCTGCTTCCTTGTCCCGTATAAACTCATTGCGCCAGGATAAGACGGAATTATCCTTATAAGCTCATTAACAGTTTTTCCAGGTATTATTACATGAATATCTTCTTGCTCTTCTCTTTGTTCTTTACCTTGTCCTCTCTCTTGCTCTTCTTCTTGCTCATTTACTTGATCTTCTTTTTGCTCTTGCTCTTTTTTTTGCTCATTTACTTGATCTTCTCTTTGCACTTGCTCTTTTCCATACTTTTGCTCATCCTCTTGCTTTTGCTCATCCTCTTGCTTTTCCTCATCAATTTTAGGCTTTTCAATGTTATAAATCAATTGTTTGCTTAGCGCTATTCTGAATCCATCTACTGCAACAGCCGTTATTTCATTATTTTCGCTTTCAATCAATAAACCGGTAAGGGTCTTTCTGCTCTCATCTATACTTATAGCAAAAGAAGTCTTTTGAAGTGTCTTTCTAAAAAGAGATTGATCTATAGAAAAAACACTTTCTTTTCCAATTTCGGGGAAAGGAGGAAACTCGTCACCGCTGATCGTAAATAATTCAAAATACGCGTCGCCGCTCAGAATACACGCTTTCTTTTCGTCTATCGAATAAATCCTTACGACGCTGTCTGGGAGTCTTCTGACCATTTCGCCAAACAACTTTGCATTAACGGTCATATTTCCCTCCTTCTCGACATATGCCTGTATCCTGCACTCGATCCCAATATCATTATCTGTACAATGCATAATTAAGACGTCGCCCGCTGCTTCTATGTTAATTCCCTCGAGGATTTTATAAGCCGTTTTTGCGCTGATTGCCCGTTGGCAAATGTTAACTGACTTCTCTAATTGTTCTTTATTACAATTAATATCCAAAATATGTCAATCTCCTTTTTTATTTATTTTATATATAAATAAAATATGATCGTAGTAATTATAAGCCCTGTTTATTCTGTTGATTAGTGGCTGTGATCCCTTTGTCTTAATTATTACAGATGTGGAATAAACTGTGCAATAAAAAAATATAAATACACACTTTCAACATGGTAAAAATTTCTAGTTACTTGTAAACAGCTTTTCAACGTAAATAAAACAACATATCAACAGAACAATGTGGAAAAAGATTTTAATATCTGCTAAACGCCTTTTATATCAGCTATGAGGGAATCAATCATTCGTTTTGCTTCATTATTTGACATGATGCCTTCATTTACCCTCTTAATAGAGTTCATAACAGTCGTATGATCACGATTGCCAAATAAGTGCCCAATACTTGGGAGAGACATTCCGGTTAGTTCTCTGCAAAGGTACATTGCGACTTGTCTTGGAATTACTATTTCTCTGTTTCTCTTGCGGGTTGATATAAAACCGTCGTCGCGTAAGTTGAAGTATTTACAGACTGCATTGATAATAATATTACTCGTGATCTCTCTGTTTGCGCCTGTAGTGATTATATCCTTGAGAGCTTCCTCCGCTATATTTACCGAAAGTTCGTAGTCGGTAAGGGAAGCATACGCTAAAATTCTGTTGAGGGCGCCCTCTAGCTTTCTGATATTGGATGGTATATTTTCCGCAATATACGTAATTATATCGTCTGATACATATAAATCCTGTAATTGAGATTTTTTCCTTAGAATCGCAATACGGGTTTCAAAATCGGGAGGTTGTATATCCGCAGAAAGACCCCACTCAAATCGGGATTTAAGCCTATCCTCAAAAAGGGGTAGATCGCTTGGTTTTTTGTCACTGGTTATCACTATATGTTTACCGGAGTTGTAGAGCTCATTGAAAGTGTAGAAGAATTCCTCCTGAGTGCGTTCCTTATTGCCAATAAACTGCACGTCGTCCAGTAGCAATAAATCCGCCATTCTGTATCTGAGCCTGAATTCAGCGGTTTTATCATCTTTTATGGCGTTTATGAGATCGGCCGTAAACTTCTCTGATGTAACATATATGACTTTTGTTCCGGGATTTTGAGCGAGTTTATAATTTCCTATGGCGTGCATAAGATGAGTTTTTCCAAGCCCAGTTTCCCCATACAAAAACAGAGGATTATATGCCTTTGGCGTAGATTCGGCAACGGCAACCGAATAGGCGTGGGCTATCTTATTGCTGTCTCCAATTACAAATGTGTCAAAAGTGTATTTCGAGTTTAATAAAGTTACGTTTAAAGCCGTGTCGCCGCCATTACCGTTTGCGCCGTTAATACCGGCGACAGGACTGTTTCTGCTGACGTCTGACTCAAGAACAATAGTAATATTGTAACCCCTGCCAGTGACAGCTTTGACACAGTTTTTGATTAATTCTACGTAACGGTTTAAATGATTTTTATAAAACTCCTCCTTAACACTGAGGACAATTGAATTTTCATCAAAAGAAACAGGGACCACAGCCTTAAAATAAGTCTCAAACCCAATAGGAGAAACCTCTTTTTCCAAATATCCCAGAGCCTTATCCCATATAATGGTAAGTTGATCGTTCATTGTGCGCTTCCCCCAAAAATTTGCTATAACAGAATTGATCTTGCATTAAAGTATTTATCATATTTATCTTTATTACATGCTATAACATTGTATACTAATATCTTTATTGCGGTCATATCATTATACCTTTTTCCTATAATAACCTCTATACGGAACTCATCTTTTGTGAAATGTTTATTTGAAATGTTTTTAGAAAAGCAAAACTAAATATATCAGATTTGAAATCAATATTCAATATGAAAAAAATGTTAATGAAAAAAACAATAACTCAATTAAAAAGTTAAATAAATGTACAAAGGACATGGATTGAATTATACTGTTTATATGGAAATGTATAAACTACTGATCAGAATGAATAGCTTATTTAAAGCGCCTGTCCACCCGTTTAATTTGAACAATGACGGAGTTATGACGTACTCGGAATGGCAGTTTAATAAAGGTGAAGAAACTATAAAATACTTTTTAAGCGTTGCGAAAAAAGAAGAAATATTTAACGGAAAGTTAGTTCTGGACGTGGGCTGTGGAGCTGCTGGGAAAACGGTGTATTATGCTTCACTTGGCGCAAAGAAAGTAACAGGTCTTGAAATTCTTGAAAAGTACCGGGATGAAGCAGTGAACCTTGCGGAAAAGAAAGGATACGCCGACAAGTTCGAATTTTTATGTGCAGATGCTGCCAATACAGGTTTTGGAGATTCATCAGTTGATACTATTATAATTAATGACGCAATGGAGCATGTAGACAACCCAGAAGGTGTTCTTAGGGAAAGCCTTCGTATTTTAAAGCAGGGCGGAAGGCTTTATATAAATTTCCCTCCGTATTTTCACCCTTTTGGGGCGCACTTGAGCGATGCGATCTATATTCCATGGGTGCATTTGCTATTCAAAGAACAAACACTTATGGAAGCGTATAAGAGGCTAACTGCCGGATTGCCCGACGGAGAGGAAAGGGTGAATTTTCGAATGTCAAAAGATTCGGAGGGTCGAGAACGCCTTTCTTATATCAATAAAATGACAATCAAAAAATTCAAGAATATTCTTAAGCGTATAACGGCAAAAAGAGTGTATTACTTCGAAGCACCCCTAAGAAGATTTTTTTCTATTCCCGCGAGAATTCCTTTTATAAAGGAAATGTTCGTTAAAATGGTAGTTTGTGTGCTCGAGAAAGGCTGAAAAAAAGAAATAAGTCAGGAATAGTTCAGGAAAAATTTAGGATCAGTTCTTCCGCATCTTCCACATCAGAGTTCTTCCGCATCTTCCACATCAGAGTTCTTCCACATCTTCTGCATCAGAGATCTTCCACATCTTCTGCATCATCCACATAGACTATTGCAAAAGGAGCATATTCTCCTTATAATGTAACTAAATAGCGTTGCTTAGGCACAGTAAATAAAAACGTTAAAGAGTAGAAGAACGAGAGGTTACAAATGACTAAAACGAATAAGAGGTTACAGATGAATACGACGATTAATAAGGATAATTTGAAAAACGAGAAGGAAACAAGAAATAAAATTAATATGAGAATAATAGCGATTGTTATTTCCGTGGCGTTTTTCTTTAGCATGTCAGGCGCTGTATTTGCTGAAGCTAACATGGGTAAAAGCAGCCAAAGCGGTCAGAGCACCCAATGTAACCAAAACGACCAAAGTAACCAAAACGACCAAAGTAACCAAAACGACCAAAGTAACCAAAACGGCCAAAATCCGAGCCTAAGGCAAGGACCGAACCAGGGGCAAGAAGGTGAGCAAGACCAAGGGCAAGCGCAAGAACAAACGCAAGAGCAGGACCAAACGCAAGAGCAAGAGCAAGACCAAGCTCAAGAAGAGGAACAAGAGCAAAATTCCACTGCTGATGTTGGCGTTACGGAAACAGGCGCCTCTACATTAACGGAAGATCTTGGCGACTTTTCTTATGAAACACTGACAACCGATCAAAAAGCAATGATCCTAAATAGGCTAGGGCTTCTTCTTGGCGACGCGGATATAGGGCTAATGTTGGACAGAAACGTCAGAAGGTCTGAAGCGGCAGTATTTTTTGTGAGACTGCTTGGAAAAGAAAAGGATGTAATAGCCGGAAAAGACACCCTCTATTCTGATACTCTTTTCCCGGACGTCAATAAAGGCGAGTGGTTCACGCATTATGTGGCGTATTGTGTGGAAATCGGACTAATGGTTGGAAGGGATGACGGGAAGTATTACCCAGAGGATAATATAAGCGAGAAGGAATTTACAAATGTATTGCTAAAAGTTCTCGGTTATATATACGAAGAGGATTACAACTGGAATACAGTCTTCGAGTTTGCATATGACATAGGGCTTTTTAATGATATTGAATATGCTACGAAAACTGATGACAACAGGAACTATCTGAGGGCGGACGTATGCGATTTGATTTTTGTCGTCCTCACGCTTGAAAAGAAAAACAGCCCGCAGGTACTGGCGGACTTTTTAGTTGAGTGTGGAGCCATTCCTGAAGATGTGGCCGTAGAGCTAGGGCTTATTGTGAGCTCGACAGGCAGACGGAATACATTCGACGGAAGCAGAGATTTAGATGATTACGCTGATATAGAAGCCGTTTACCACCTTGATCAAGAGGTGCTTTGGATCATTTTCACAAGAGATGTCTTTGTTAAAGAGGAGAATATTGAAATCTCAGAGACGTATGATATTTCAAAAGTTCTGACATTTGAGATTCTTGACGAAACTCCCCGGGATATGGTTTTAAGAGCGCCCGGGCAACTTGCGGACAGAGAGTACACCATAGACGTCGACAATGTCCTGGAGTCCGATGGAACCAATGCCGGTATGCTGAGTTATTTCTTTATGGGGTATGATGAAAACGCAGAACCGGATACAGATGCCGGCAAGACGACAAAAGTACGCGACACAGTGAACGGAGGGGTGTTTGGCGACAACGGCGCAAGTGGTTCCCTGAGCGCTGCCGGGGTAGACGGCGCCGCAAATACTAACTCGATGAATAACGCGGATACCACAACGGAATACTTTAGGGTCATCAACGCTTATACCACCGCTCAGAACCAGATTGCCATCGTATTTTCCCATCCGCTTACTGAGAGTGCGCTAAATAGCGCCCTTTATGATATATATCAAATCGGGGAGGGTCAAAATCCCGGTACAAACCTGATCAGCTCCGGACAGAGTGGAATGAACAGAGTTGAATTCATGGAGAACTCAAATAATACCGTAAGGATAACATCCCCTAACATAAGATATTCAGCCGGCACAAGGTATAGGGTGTCTGTAAGCGGAGACCTGATTAGCAATTACACCGCCAGGCTGAATAACGGCCAGACAGATCACTACATATTCACTGCGAGTGTTACATCAGAAATTAAGTCGTCTTTCTCGGTCAGAGATATTAAGACGCTTTCTCAATATCTGCTGGAAGTTGAATTTTCCCAGATCGTCGACCGCAATACTGCAACCCAAGTTTTTAATTACTTTTTAAGCGACTCCGGAGGAGGAAGGCTTGATATTATATCTGCTACAATATCCGGTGATTCTGGAAATTCAGGAAACACGGGCAGTTCGTCAAGCATCGTCAGATTACAGACACAGCAGCCAATGAATGCCGGGAGGGTGTATTCTCTAACTATAGTATTTATGCAAAACCAGGAAGGCGCGGATACACTGGTTAACTATACTATGACCTTTGATTACTCGACCTTGAGCTCAAATCGGGTATCAGGGCTGGCAATAACAGGCATCTCTCAAACAGACGCTTCCACCATAGAAGTGTATTTTGACAGGGCGCTGGACAAGGCGTCGGCAACACTTACATCAAATTACAGTGTTGCGGGCAATGACGATAAGACATTCTCTGCGACTCCCGTGTCAGTCTATTATGATCCTGTGCAGTCCCCATATATGGTGAAGCTGTTTTTTCCTCCTGATAAGAGGTTCATAATAAACAATTCTTACAGATTGCGGGTACAACAATCAATACGCGACGCCGAAAGAACGTCTCCGCCGCGTATGCTCGAAATGGGATTCTTTATGTCGACTAGCGAGAGCGCAAGTCCTTCCATAAGAGACGCGGTGATTATCGCCAACGACCTGATAAGGCTTAATTTTTCTAAGGAAGTCACTTTTTCCCAAACAAATATTCTGGAAACAAACTTTGTACTTGAAAACACTAGCAGCGGCGCTAACGCGTTAAAAATAAACCCCTCCCTTGTTAAATACGCGGACCCTAAGAATATCATATTGAGGTTTGAAAATTTGGACCCAACCGCGACATACAGAGTCAGATTTGGCGCCATGACCGATTATTCCGGACTGTTTACGTCAAATTACCCGGACGCAGGTTCTTCATGTTTGGTCCGGCCTGGTAAGAGATAACGCTTAACTCTGCTTTTAAAAAGTTGAAACAACAAAAAATCTTAGAAAAACAACAAGTGAGGCGGCTAATGCTGCAAACACTTTTGTTCTGAATGAAGAATACCCTTTGGAATGTATAGCAAACTCATATCCTGCCCATGAGATCAAAAGGCATGTTGGTATCAGTGCAAATGTGGCTAATAGGGGCGAAGACAGGACTGGCTGTAACAGAGGGACTTTAAATCTAAAATCCCGGGATAAAAACAGAACAAATACAAAAAGAGGGGCGCTATAGATTACCGCTGGGACGGCAACAGTTGATATGCTCCAGCACAAAGAGCCGGAAGGCATGCATTTCAAACGCGAAAACAACCCGTCTTCACGTTCTTTTATTATGGCGCCAGGTGTTATGAGCAGGCAGAACAGCGAGTAAGCTGCTATTATAATGAATACTGCGCTCAAGATTAATGTATTCAACAGTTCGGCGGCGCCTGGGCCGGGATTGCGCACAACACCTTCTATTCCGCGATAATCAATGGTCATTAGTGGCTCGGGCGACCAATAGGAGTCGGCGTATTTAAAAGCTTCGTCCCAGATAGCAGCCTCGTCCGCCCTGGTGTTCGCCTCGACTGCCCTAGCGTTTGCCTCTCCTGCCCTGGTGTTCGCCTCCTCCGCTTCTGCATTCGCTCCCGCCCCCGCACCGCCTCCA
>WRNQ01000003.1 GCA_009776565.1 Synergistaceae bacterium
GGCGTCCAATGTCATTTAGTTAATAATATTGACAAGTGAAATATACAGCTCGTAAACGTATGCTTTTCTTCTTTTGATATGTAAAAATGGTTGCCACGTTGAAATAATATATATATTAACGATTAGAGAAGCCTGATAGCACGTCTTTGCGAGGAGCGTGCAAGCGCGACGCGGCAATCCAGGCTTTTGTTTTTGTTTTTTGCTCAAAAACTCTGGATCGCCGCGCCTTCGGCTCGCGAAGACGTGTGAAATAGGCGCTTGTCGTCAGTCTTTAGCTAAGGTGAACGCTTATTTAATCGTCTTCGCGAGGGAGCAACGCGACCGTGGCGATCCAGTCCCCCATGAACTACATCCACAATGCAAAATGAACCAATGTTTCTACAAGCAGGTTCACAATAGGCTTTTGTTTTTGTTTTTGTTTTTGCTCAAAAACTCTGGATCGCCGCGCCTTCGGCTCGCGAAGACGTGTAATAGCAAGCTTTATGAACTAGTAAAGCGCAAGTATTCTTATGACGGAGCTGAAGAATGTTTGCTCTGCAAATAACAGTTTTTTCTCTCTGTATCCTCTCTCGCCTCTCTCGAGAAATCTTCCTTTATCTTTGCGAGCTCATTATTTCCTTATCTTAATGACATTGCGCGGGCGCCCCTCGCCCGCCAGGAAATCGATAATTATGTAGTCNGGATTTCCACACTCTCATGGAAGTGTCAATTTCCAAAAAAATTGTGATTGAGGAAACTCAGCTTCAGTCTACGCATGTAAATAATCAATAATAATTGGGCTTTTACTAAAGCGGGCGAGACGCCCGCGCTCCCATGTGTTATCAAACTACAAGTTGTTTAAATATCTACTAATATGTTTATGATGTAATTTATGGTCTTCAAAAAAAGTAGTTTTTTAGTGCCCTCGTATCAGCCGGAGGTAGGAGAATTCCTGGTCCTGTAAGCCCCAACGGGGCGTTACTATATGCCAGGCGTAAAATCTCTCGCCTGTAATTCTGTAACGCCCCGTTGGGGCTTAAGAGATATGGATGACGTTGCTGCCTCCGGTTTATGTGGCTCTGCGGTTCAGTATTGGCGGCCCTCAAAGACCGGTCTGATGGCTTAAAGTAGTCCGGATAGCTCAATGATGATAAATGAATTAAACAATAGCTGAATTTTGACTTAATAGTTATTATAGGCTAGCATTTTAGCGCTAATGAATCATATATCCCCTGATAAATATCAAATGAAAAGAGTTATAAAACTTTCGCATAACTCATTGACAAGATTGTTAGTCTATGATATCCTATAGTTAGTTATAGCTAACTTACAGTAATTATGACTTAAAGAGAATCATGCGTTGGAGAAATATGAAACGGAGAAAGCGCCAACTGCCTTAAGAGAATAAACATTTATGGAACATCCGCAAACAACCAACAATGGACACTTCACCAGCCAACCATGAAATTAAGCTCTTGTCATTATTAATTAAAATGAACTCCCAATAAGTGTAGTATAGGTCAGTCAGGTCATAATCATAATCATAATAGAGACGTTTAAGGAAGTGAGAATGTCTTTCAGTATATAGTTACCATAGGCTAGCTTTTTAGCGTTAATGAATCATATATGTAGATAGCTAAGTTAATGGTTTTTTAGAAAGGATACGGAGATGATTGAAGAACGCAATTATTTATATAGAATTCTTGGACTTCGACCGGGCGCATCGCTAGTCGATATCAAGGCAGCTTATCGTAGACTAACAAAACTATATCACCCGGATCGCGATCAATCACTGGACACCGAGATAATGTACAAAGAGATCCGCATAGCTTACGAAAAGCTTATGAATTGGAATTGCGAAAGTGGAAAATATGTAAAAGCTGAAACAAAAACAGGATTAAAAACAAGTACAGTGAGAAGTCATAGCTCATCTGACAATACATGGACTTCCGAAAATAGAGCAACGGAATACTATGATAGGAGAATTAACAATCCTTTCGAATTGAAACATCCTATTTCAGTTTTCTTTAGTTCATTGAAAGAGCTGTCTATTATTGATATTTTTACTGGAATTGTAGCTTTTGGAATCGCTTGTTTTCCCGCAATAGAAGAACCATACGCCAATCTTGTCTTTTCATATCATATTGTGTCGTGGATTTTATTTGTTTTTTTCCGATACTATTTTGCCCCTTCGGAGTGGTCATTTATTATGCGAATTTTTGCAGCAATTTTATACGGGTCAATACTGTCTTTTCTTATATTTTGTTTTTATGTGACACCAATTGATGGGACGTGGACTGCAGCGGTTCTATCAACATGGTTTCTAATGGTTCAACCTCCTGATACAGGCAGGAGGCTATAAATTTACTGTTACTACAACCATATAAAGGAGGAATTTTAATGACCGAATCATTAAAGATTTTTATCCTTAAATGCATTCAGGCAGTGAAATGGTTAGCGATAATATGGTTTTGCCGGACGGCTCAATAGCGCTGAGCGGTTTTGAGGCGTTGAGAGCATATGACAGCAATAATGACGGAAAAATAGATATGAAATAATCCCTTGCGACGTTAGCGTTGCAAGGGATTATTCACGTATATTATTTATGCAGCTCAGAATACATTCTGAATTGCATTGGATTGCGGTTATTTTGTGGATTAACTATTCTTCATTCCAGATTATCGTATCTCTGCCATAAGATTTTGCTTCAAATAACATTTTGTCGGCAATCTCTTCAAAATCGTGGAATTCTTCTCCGTTTCCCGGAATTTTAGTAGCTCCGCCTATGCTGATAGACACAATATTAGTGGTGTTAGAATAAGCATGTGGAATTTTTAAATTCTGAACTGACTTCCTCGCGCGGTCCACCACAACTTTAGCGCCCTTCCTTGTGGTATTCGGCAGAATAATCACTATTTTTTCCGCGCTATACCTGCCGATGAAGTCCGTCTTACGCGACATGACGTAGTTAATTTCTGAAGAGACAAGCCTGAGCACGTCATCGCCTTTCAAGTTTCCATAATGAGCATTGTATGATTTAAAATTATCTATATCTATGAATGCTATGGAAATCGGGTTTTTTTCTCTGATTGCGCGCGCCCATTCCGACTTGATTCTTTCGTTATAACTACTCCTGTTAGGCAGACGGGTAAGAGTGTCCGTGAGCATCATTTTCTCTACGGTTGTCTTAAGCGAGTATAAGTCAACATGTGTTCTGACTCTGGCTTTCACAATGCCCGGTGTAAAAGGTTTAATAAGGTAGTCGACAATTCCGTAGGAGATCCACTTTTCTTCTGTGTCAGGATCAATTTGATTTGTCGTTAGTATAATTGGAATATTTTTTAAATCATAGGTATTCTTAATAACAAACAATACTTCTTTTCCGTTAACTCTCGGCATAGCGTCATCAAGGAGAATAACCTCGGGTTTGTGCAGCATGGCTTTACTTATTCCATCCGCAGGTTCAAGAGATGAAATCACCTCGTATGCATCCTTGAGTATATCTCTTAATACTCTTACATCCAAAGGATTATTATCAATTATTAATATTTTTTCCATCATAATTCTCCCTTATTATTTGAGTTTAAGCAATTCTTTCATGTACAAAAAAATTTAAAATTTAAAAGGTAAAATCCCAGATACTGCTATTTTTCTTAAAGATATACCCGCGCTGCTAAAAACAAAACTGTCAGGCAAACCATAACAACGTTCAGATCTCTCGTTTTACCTGATAAAGCTTTAAGAAATACAAATGACACTACACCGGCTTCTATGCCTACTGAAATACTGTAAGAAAATGGCATCATGAAAAACGCAAGCATAGCGGGTGTAATTTCTGTCCAATCTTCCGTCACAATATCTTTTAACCCCATCATCATGTAAATTCCAACTAATATAAGAGACGGAGCAGTTGCGCAAGATGGAACTATTGAAATAAGCGGGCTGAAGAATATGGCTAATAAAAACAAGATGGAAACTACCACAGCTGTTAATCCTGTGCGTCCTCCTTGTTCCACTCCGCTTGCGCTTTCAATATATGATGTAACAGTTGATGTTCCTAAAATAGCTCCGGCAACAGTTCCAACCGCATCTGACATGAGAGCTTTACGCGCGCGGGGAAGACGTCCGTTTTCGTCAAGCATACCGCCTCTGTTGGCAACTCCTATAAGCGTGCCAATTGTATCAAAGAAATCGACAAAGAAAAAAGTAAAAACGATTATCCAAAAACTCGAAGTCAACAACAAAGAAAAATCAAACTTCAGGAAAATAGGCATTATTGATGGAGGCATATCTACAAAGCCTGTTGGTACGTTTGCAATACCAAGAAAAATAGAAATAATTGTTACTATAACTATTCCCAGTAATATTCCGCCCCTTATCCTAAAGTGTTCAAGCAGTACCATAATTATTAAACCAAGGAGAGATAACAGTGCGGGAATATTCCATTTTAAGTCGGCTAATCCTAATAGAACCGCATCGTTTTTTACTATTATTCCGGCAGACTGAAGCCCGATAAAAGTTATAAAAAGCCCTATCCCGGCAGATATCCCCAGTTTAAGTGATTTTGGGATAGTATTTATTATCGAATCTCTCAGAGTTGTAAAAGTAAGTATTATAAACAAAATGCCCTCTAAGAATACCGCTGTAAGAGCTGTCTCCCATGAGATGCCCATTCCAAGAACTACGCTGAAAGTGAAAAAAGCATTTAAGCCCATTCCCGGAGCTAATCCTATCGGATAGTTTGCATAGACGCCCATCATAAAAGTGGCTAACGAAGCGGAAAGACAGGTTGCGACAAACACGCTTCCAAAAGGCATTCCAGTTTGCTGCAAAATACTTGGATTGACAAATATTATGTACGACATTGTCATAAAAGTTGTAAAACCAGCAAGTATTTCGGTTTTTACATTTGATCCGGATTCTTTTAGTTTAAACTGCCTGTTTATCCAATCCATATCAGTTAACTCTCTCCTTATAAAATAAAATGTAACAGCTATATTATTAACTATTGTGAGACGAACAAATCAAGCACAGCATTTTCGGTTATACTTACATAACCTTTATCTGTAAGCTTGATTTTCGGAATAACAGACAGTGAAAGAAAAGATAATACCATACAAGCATGATTGCCGGTTATACCTATGCTTGCAGCAGCTTCTTCAACTTGCCGTAAAGAATCAGCCACAGAAGAAGCGCTTTCGTTGCTCATTAAGCCTCCAATGGGTAATTGCAAGTTGGCTAAAATATCATTTCCTTCAGATACCACAACGCCGCCTTCGTTAATACGAAGCCATTCCATTGCGCTGAGTATAGAAATATCATCTGCGCCGGCAGCAATAAAATTATGTGAGTCATGCGCAATAGAAGAAGCCAGAGCTCCTTTTTTAATGCCAAGCCCTTTAACAAAACCAACGCCCACCCGCCCGCTGCCTATATGACGTTCCTGCACTACAAGTTTTGAAATATCCCGCTCCGGGTCAGCAACTACGTGCCCGTCAATTATTGTGGGTCTCATTATAAGCTCCCGCGTTAAGAGAGCGCCCTTTTCAGTTCCTATTACACGTATAGGATTATCGTAGCTTCTATCTCCGATTGGTATTTTTATATCAGAGGGTTTGAGGTCCACTAATTTGTTTTTCGGAATATCAGGGAATGAGAACCCGCTGAGGCTAACACGTAATTCCGCATTATCAACGATTAAATTTCCATTTTTAAATACTTTTTTGACATTAAAGGATTCAAGCGAATCAACAATGACTAAATCAGCTTTCCATCCCGGAGCTATCCCCCCTACCCGTCCTATCCCGAAATATTGTGAGGGCGAGAGAGTAACTAATCTCAAAGCAATCAGCGGATCAATCCCTGTATTTATCATCATCCGTATTTTCATATCCTGATGTCCGTGTTCCAAAATAGACTCTACACTTAAATCATCACTCACAACCATGCATAAGCTTGCCCGATTTGGATTCTCTTTTAATATCTCCAACAATGGTTCTAAGTTGCGGGCTGTTGAACCTTGTCTTATCATAACCCACATTCCGCGCCTCAGTTTTTCAATAGCCTCAAAATAAAAACTTGATTCGTGATCGGCATCACATCCACTTATCAAATATGCGCATAATTCCTTTCCGGAAACCAATGGGGCATGCGCTGGCTTTGGTCTGTTAAAAGCGTTCGCTGCAATAATTTTGCGTAACACAGATTTATCTCCCCGTATGACAGCAGGAAAATTCATCATTTCACCTAAATGATGACATATTCCACTTTCCAGCATTTCTGTTATATCAACAGCTTCAATTGAGTGGCGACAAGTTTCAAAATTTGAGGCGGGGACGCATGACGGAACTCCAAAATAAAAATCCATTGGAAGGTTTGTAGTAGACTTAGTCATTGCAATGATTCCTTCAAGACCGGCAACATTCGCAATTTCATGAGGATCAACAAAAACGCTGGTTGTCCCATGCGGTATTACAGCTTCAGCAAAAGAAGACGGAGTCAAAAAACTACTCTCAATGTGAATATGTCCGTCTATTAATCCGGGAGTAATTATACAACCGGACGCGTCAATAATCTCTTCCGCGTCATATCGCGTACCTACCCCGACAATAGTGTCCCCAACTATAGCCACATCAGCTTCTTCAAATTCAAATGAAAATACATTTGCAATCCTGGCGCCTTTGATGACTTTTTCTGACTTAATATCACCACGGGCAGCAGCTATTAATTTTTTCATTTTGTGAATTTTATAAATATTATCCATTAAATATTAACTCCTTAATTACAAAAACTGATAACAACGTTCCTAGTTGTCTGTAATATCATTATTTGATTTGATTGTAACCTCTTCTTCTTTGGCATAATTCTTCCAGTGCTTAAGCGATCCTGTTAACACCAAATTCCGCAGAGCATCGGTCATCTTTGTAAAATTGTANGTATATGAACCTCTATAGCTTGAAACATTAATACATACTTTTAACGTTAGAGCTATTCTTTGATTACTTGCGCTCACATTATTAGTTAACCCTAGTATACGCTCTGCTATGCCTGAAGCTTCCTGCGCGTGTATAGTGCCAAATACTAAATGACCGGTTTCTGCGGCGTTCAATACCGATATTGCTGTTTCCTGATCCCGTATTTCTCCAACCAGAATAATATTTGGGGTTTCTCTCATAGACAGTCTGAGCGCGGTCGGATAATCAGGCACGTCCGAATTAATTTCCTGTTGTGTAGCATAACCTGTTTCTTCAAAAAGAGTATATTCTATCGGGTCTTCTATTGTTAAAACATGTAAAGGAAACTTATTTATGTATTCCTGCAAAATTGAAGCAAGAAGAGAACTTTTGCCGCTTCCTGTTTTTCCTGATATTAATATGAGTCCATCCTGCATAGGCTTTTCTCCAAAAAGTTTAAAAAACGCGGCGGCGCCTGTTTTATATGGAGGAAGGGGTCTTAACGGAAGTATTCTCATAAAAATATGTTCTACCATTCTATCCATAGAAAAGCTTCTGGTAACCCTTATCCGCCTGATACTGAGCTTATCATCGCTTTCGACAAACATAGAACCTTCTTCAATTCTTTTATCTAATTCCACTTCAAACGGAGGGTTTATAACTCCATTCACAGCAATTCTACATACAGGAACTCCTATTTTACTATGTTTTAACATAGGAGTGCTTTTTCGTGGTATATATACATGTATATCTGATAATCCCTGTTGAAATATGATTTCAGAAAGTTTTCTGACACCGGGCACTTTTACAATATTTGTTAATGGAAAATCACCCGCTTTTGGAAAGTTTTTATTTGAAGATTGATTCGGAACGTTCTCGCTGTAGTTTTCCATTATTGCCGTATTATGTTCAATATAATTTGTATTATGCTGCATGCCAAGCAATTCAGAAAGATCCTTTATTTCCATGTCCTCACTCCTATTCTTAAGTACGGCGATTACAGGCTTGAATCGTTGAATGTGCAAAATACCGTAAATCTAAATCAAACCATTCTTGACCAGGATGGAATCCTAAGGAAATAAAAGAAGCAATTTGCAGATGTATACATTTAACTTGGACTTTGTTGTAAATTCTTATTCCGCCTATACCTATGTTATTATCACAAAATATTTTGTACAGCTTTATATTACTATTTTTAAGATTATTTAATTCATTTGTACTTGCAAGACATATACGAATTCTTGCGTGCAGCCTGTTATAGATTTTCCAGTAATCTTTTGAATTCTCCATAATGTATGACTCAAGCTTTTTAACCCCTCCCGACGATTCAAGGCGCGAGGCGATTTTTACAAGAACGGGGCAGGACAGCCAAAAATTGTTAGGGAAAGGAATGCCATTCAGCAATGATTTACATAAAATTACTTGTGGCTTTCCATATAAACAGCGTGATGTCACACCTAAAAGCAGGCAAGAATTAAATTTTCTCCCTTTCATTTGCTCTTGAATTATTTTGGAGTCTCTTTCCGTTATAGCAAAATAATCAAAAGTTTCATTCTCACTATCAATATTTAACTTCACTATTTCTGTCTTACCCCGCTTGACCGGCGTTTGCTTCCTTTGGGGTTATTAAGCTTAATATTTAAATCCGCAATTTTTGATTCACTATTCTTAAGAAAATTCGAGAGGCGCTTTTCAAATGAATTNTTATCCTCTTTTGCTACTACAACTTGTTGTGATAAGGAGGTTATTTCTTCCAATTTTTTTATGGATAGATCTATACGNCCTTTTTCATCAATTTTAATTACAGACGCTTTGATTTCCTGACCAATAGAGAGCACATCTTCAACTTTCTTCACGAAATTTGCCGAGAGTTCAGATATATGAATCATTCCTCTCTGCTTTGTCACTAAAACACGGACAAATACTCCATATGGCATTATTTGTTCAACTACACAGTCAACTACATCTCCAATTTGAACTGAAGAGGAGTCAGCCTTCTTCTCTTCAAGCATGTACCCTGTAAACCTCCTGTAATGAGAATATATATCTTATATCCAGTCGTAATCGAACGTATGGTTATTTTTGCGCGCCCTTGCCCGACGTAGCTCTATCTACGCAATCGCGCGACGGGTCGCAAAAGCCGCCTCGCCTACGTTTGATTCCGACTTGGAATTAATTTATTACACTTTTGGTATAATAATTAATTTCTTATTTTAACCCAACGCCAATCTACATCTTTTTCTCCAAAACGCTTATACATATACAGACCTTCAGGGTCATAATTCCTACTGAACGTATTGTACCAAATAAGCAACGCTCCACTTTGTTTATTCAAAACCAGTTTTGCAACATCATCATGTATTATAGGCTGAAAATAAGCTAAATCAAACTCACTTTTACTGGTATTCCTTTCTTTTTTTGGAATAAACGATAATCTATTCCGCCTTTCTTGCGGCAGTAAAGCAAAATATTTAAGCCATTTCCGCATTTTTACCTTAAATTTTAGCGAAGCCTTATTTGTTTTTATTTCCCCCGAAGCGTAACTTTTAATTCTGCCTCCGTGTGCAAGTGCAAACAAACTTTTTATTTTTATCCCGCTGCTTACGCAGGCAAGTTTTCCGCAAGTAAATTTCAAAGGAGAAACAATCCTGGCTACAACGCTTCCTCCATGTATTTCCGCCTCTGCTCTTAATTTCCGCACATCAACCACATGTTCATTAAGATTAAAATAGTATACAGGAATACGCCCCATAAAGGCGCGCGAAAAGTAATTGCGTATATCTTCTTTATTTAACATCGTTTGATGTTTCTGACGCTATAGCATTCAACGCCTTCATCATTCTGCTAAAAGGTTCGGTTAATTCCATTGTTTGCGAAGCGTTGACAAGTAAACTGACCACTGACTTTACATCATTCTCCGTAACATTAGAATAGAATATCACCTTAAAAGGAGCACTGACTGAGTCGGCTTGAACAAGATATATTCCGGTTTCTCCGGTTGGTTCAAAATCGCCTGTTGAGTCAAGCGGGTGATGATTGCTATTCGATAGCATAATTACCTTACTTTTTGTGTAAATACGCAACGGCGCTATTAAGTTTTGTTCTTTGCAAATCCATAAAACCGGTTTAACTTCCATTGCGCTTATAAGGCTTTCGAGAATAAGCTCTTCTTTTATATACACTTCAAGAGCATTCCCATAAAGAATTTTTTCAAGTTTAGTTGGGCGAATGGGTTCCGTGTACCTGAAGTCAACGGGTATTCCNCGCAAATCAGACGCCAGGACAGCTCCACGAAACAAACCTTCTTCAGCTTCAACTATTATATATGCAATACTGTTATCTGTAGCGCCCATTTACAATACGTTCCTCTTTTATTCTATACATAGAAATCATATCTTCCATTCTTCTGAATTGCAACACCTAATGTAGTTCCCTGTTCTTTTTCATCTGTTTGCGACAGTTCCTGCTTTTCTTCCTTTTCTTCCTGTCCTTGCTTTCTATCTTCTCTATGCTCCTCATCAGATTTCCGATGAATTTTTTCGGCTGCCCAAATCTCATCGCTTGGTTGTATTTCTTGCGCTTTTTTTTCATTTTCTTTTATTATCTCGTTCATTTGAGCTGTTTGCTGAGATTGAGTTAACGCGCCTTTAGAAGATTGAGCAAGAATTCCAACTCCATAATTTCCTAATTGCAAACTTAATGGCTCAATAACCATGAAAGCCTCCTTATACACAAATATGCTAACTTTGCCTTATATTATAATCATATGAACGCAGCTTTATTTCACCGGCTTCATAAGCAAAAGAACAAAATTTAAAAGGTTCTTTCACTAAATAAGTGAATCCACGTATTATTATTGAAACACCGGCGTAGCAAACGCCTTTTACTCTGACTATCCCCTGAGCTTTAGTTTTTTCTATCATTGCGTCAATTTCATCCATTTCTTTCACTATATTCTTATGTTGAGACTGTAGCTGAAATTTGCTTTTAGTAACAGATATCATCAAAGCTCTTTTATCATCATCAAGTGATTGGGTAGATTCAAGTTTTCTAAAAAAGGACAAATTTGCGTCTATTTTATCTAAATTATCCTGAGACGTTGCAAACAACGCCGATAATTCTTTTCTGCGAAGGGTAACAGATGGAGAAACTCCAACAATTACTTCAGTTTTTGTTCCCATTTCGCTTCCAAGAGTCGAACATGAAACTTCAACTGTCGCCTGAATTATTCCACCGGCTATTTGCGATTTTCCTCCGCCTGAAACTATGACAGATTCGCCGGCAGATACATCGCTATGTAAAATAGCGTTACGGACAATAACATCCTTTCCTGCCTTTATTACCGCCTGGTCAACAAAACCTATCTCAATATTTCCTTCAGCTGTAATTCTGGCTTTATTCATTCCCCGGACTCCGCCTTTAATAATAATGTCTTTTTTACTATTAATAAGGGCGCCTTCAACAACTTCATTGATAACTATATCTTCTCCGGCAATGATTTGAAACCCATCTTTAACTGCTCCTTTTACCCTGACTGTGCCGACAAAATCTATATTCCCAACATGAAAATCCACATCTCCGGAGACAAGAAACTCCGGAGTTACCGTCATTTTGTTGTCAGCATATTTGTAACATCCATCAATACCAGCTAATAACGTTGAGCCATCTTCAGAGGCTACTGTTCCGGCGCCGCCAGGTAGAAGAGCTTGTTTTCCCTGCTTTGCTTTAACGACAATATTTGCCACATTTGTGCCATCAGTACCATCTGTCGGAGGATGTTGTATAGCGAGGACGTCCCCTTTGGAAACATTGACAATTAAGTTACGCTCCCTGAAATCTATTTTTTCCATGTCGTCCGCATTTTCATTCTTATGGGTTAAGTCAATTTTTGCCTCAATCCATCCATCTTTACCGGCTATAGGTTGCGATCCTTTTGCTACGACAACGGATTCATTACACGTATTATTATTTACCATATTTAAAATTGCCTCATTATCAACACCATAGATAACATTTTTCTCAGTAAGCGCGTTAATTATCTGTTCTTGCGCAGGCCACGGCTTTGCAAAAAAAGGAGGCGTTATATTGACTTTTGCTTCCATATAATCTTTGGAGATAGATACGGTAATAACAGCGTCGTGCTCTAGTGATGGATTTCTTCCAGCTATTTTGAAAGTGTTTTTACCCTGAGAACGAACAAAATTTTCAACTGATTTGTTATCTAATCTATATATGCCTTTTAAACTAAGGAACTGAAGCAACAAGGCAACTGAAGGACATTCTTCTCCTTCGGGTAAGCTCATAAAGATTCCGTCATTGCGCGCTTCTAATAAGACCAAATCTTGTTTCAATGATTTCCCCCCTTTTTAACGAAGCATTCTCTTCATGGAAGCAAGGGCTTTTCCATGTATTTGCGATACGCGGGATTCGCTTACTCCAAGCACGTGACCTATTTCTTTCAATGTCAATCCTTCATAGTAGTATAAAGACAATACTTGCATTTCTCTTTCCGGTAGTTTTTGGAGTGAAGAAGTAACTCGTTTTATTTCGTCTTCATTCTCTAAAATCTCCTGAATAGATTCTCTTTCGTGCGGTAAAGCTTCCTCAAATGGAACTTCCCCGTCTTCAAACGAAATCATATCATCAAGCGAAACAAAGTAAGTTCTGCTGGCTAATTCAAGAGTTTCGCGATAAATCTTTTCATCAACTCCCATTTCTTCAATCAAGTATTTATCATGTAGAGTTCCTTTTTCCTGTAAAACCTTATCCATTGCTCTATTTAGTTTTTGCAGTTTTTCTCTGCCTGTCCTTGATATCCAATCGTATTTACGCAATTCATCCAGAATTGAACCTCTTATTCTTGGAACAGCAAATGTTTGAAAAGAGAACCCTTTTGAAATATCGAATCTGTTTACGGCGTCCAACAAACCAAAAACGCCAAAACTCAATAAATCCTCGTAGTCGAGACCAGAAGGAGGAGATACTATCATTCTTCCTACCACATATTTGACAAGAGGAAGATAGCGTCTGACAATTCTTTCTTTATTATGATCAGTGGGAGAGGCTAAGAATTCATCCCAAAGCTGAGAATCTGAAGATTTGCGCTCCAATAAAGTACAACCTCCTCATAATGCGCTTTATATCATTGTTATTCCTTTACCTAAAACTTTCACGCTGAGCATCCAGGTTTCCGTATTAAATTCAACGGTTCGGCCTTTATTTCCTCCCGTGTCGGAGGCAATTATTTTGATTCGGAATCTATTTAATAAAGCTAATGTTTCCGTGGCGTTTCTTGCGCCCACCGCAAGAAAATCTGTACCGCTGCCACTGATATTAGCAAACATTTGCGCGCCGCCCGCATATTTTGCTTTCAATCTTTCTTTCTGGGCGCGCTTTTTTAAAAGTTCTTCCACTAAAAACGGTATTGCAAGGTCGGCAAATTTTCCGTGTTTTTCAAAATCTTTTGCACCCCTGCTATCGGGCAACATTATATGAGCCATAGCTGCAATTTTAGCAATTTCATCATAAATAACCAATCCAATACATGACCCTAACCCTAGAGTTATTAGTTTTGCAGGAGAACTAACTGTGACAATATCAGCCATTCCAACATGATATGTGTTATCCATAGCTTATAGCGCCTGCAGCTTTATTAGAAGAAGCTCTAAAGCTTCCGGGTTTGGTAATAAAATAATATTTCCATCCATATTAACGCTTTCAATGCCGCTTATACGCAGTGTAGTGCTGACTACAAGAGCATATTCTCCCATATATCCATATATAGAAGCAACTACATCCAATATTGAACCAAGCATGTCATGTGCAACGCCGGGAACTGATATTTGGAATGCAGTTCCAATTATTGAATTAATAGCCCCCAAAAAATTTCCTATAATCACATTTCCCAGTTCCGCTAAGCCGCTGTCAAGCATCTCGCCCGGAAGCTCTTCAGTAGTGAAATCGCCAAAATAAACGTTCAGCCACATATTGATCATTTCTTTTGCGCCACTCTCAGAATCTATAAATATTACGCTGCATGAGAAATTCCCGTCAGAATGAACAAATACCGATGCAACAGGCGTTGTGGGAGACCCGTAATATTCAGATAGTTCATATATAGAAATCAGATCAACTTTTGGAACGTCCATCTCAACAACTCTGTTAAGAATCTTTGAAAGAGCTGTAGCAGCATTGCCTGCTCCAATATTACCGATTTCTTTTATCACATCAAGCTGAATACTGGTCAATGATTGAATTTCAGACAATTGCGTAACCCCGCTTTAAACCCTATCTCCCAAAAGATAGAGACGCCATATCAAGAATCAATGCGACATTGCCATCCCCAAGAATTGTTGCGCCGGCTATTCCTTTTATTTTTGAGAGGAATTTTCCAAGCGATTTAATTACTATTTCCTGTTGTCCGATTAATTCATCGACGATATATCCAACTCTGCCTTTTCCGGTTTTAACTACCACAACAGGATATTCATCCCGGTTAACAGAATTAATTGGAGTACCGAGTGATGATGCAAGTCCCCATAAAGAAAGAACTTCTCCTCTGAGAATAGTTGCAGGCGTCCCATTTAAAGTTCGCGTATTTTCTTTTTTAACAAGTATTGTTTCTTCTACATTTTCAAGCGGCATTGCATAGATTTCTGAGCCGACTTTAACAAGCAATGCAAGAACAATAGCGAGAGTAAGAGGAAGACGTACAAAAACTCTTGTTCCAACGCCCTCTTTTGTGGACACGTCGAACTGACCTCCAAGGTCTTCCACTTTTGTTTTGACGGCATCCATACCAACGCCCCGGCCAGATAGATCCGTAACAGTCGCTGCCAGGCTGAACCCTGGAAGAAATATTATCTTTACAGCTTCTTCATCAGTAATGGTCTGAGCTTCTTCTGTTGTGATAATGCCTTTAGATATAGCTTTTTTCTTAACTCTTTCGACATTTATACCCTTGCCATCGTCTTGAACTTCAATAATAACTCCGTTGCCTTCCTGATAAGCAGATATCTTAAGCGTGCCTATTTCAGGTTTTCCAGCGGCAATTCTGTCAGCCGGCTCTTCTATTCCATGATCAAGAGAGTTTCTGATAAGATGAACCATTGGGTCTCCTATTTCATCAATAACGGTTCTGTCCAACTCAGTTTCCTGACCTTCCAATACTAACTGAACTTCTTTATTCAGATTTTTTGAGATATCCCGGATGAGTCTTGGGAACCTGTCAAAAATAAATGAAACAGGAACCATTCTAAGTTTTGTAACAAGCTCTTGAATATCGCTCGAAATTCTGCCTAACTGAGACAGCGGATCGTCAAAGTCTCTGAGGCGGGCTTCCTGCACAAGCCTCTCAATACGTGCACGACCTATGACAAGTTCGCCGACAAGGTTCATAAGTTTATCAAGCCGCCCAATATCTACCCGGACTGTTTGGCTTCCGCTTTTCTTTGTATTAGTGGTTTTAGGTTGCACGGCTTGCTGCGCAGCTTTTTTTGCATTTGGCGTTACAGTTTCAGGATGATTAGCTGTTTCTTCGCTTTTTTCATTGGTATTTGCGGCATTATAAGCATTTGCTACAGACGAAGTATCAAATTCATTTACTTTTACAGTTTTAATCTCGCTTACTTTCTGCAGCATATTTGTTATTTCGTCGGAAGCAATTTTGGATATTAAAAATACTTCAATTTTATTATCAAAATCTTCATTCTCGACAGTATCAACACTTGGTTCGGTTTTAAAAACTGTCCCAATCTCCTCAAGGCGGTTAATAATTATATATGCTCTGGCTGACTTCAACAGGCAGGTTTCACTAAGCTCAATAAATACTGAAAACGCTTTAGCATTGAGCTGAACAGCTTCCTCCAGGAAGTTATTATATTGATCATCAGACAGGGAAATATCATCTTTTTTAATATCCGCTTTTCTGCTTTCCGCACCTTTATCGTTTTCCTTTGCCGGTTCTGCTCCAGCCCCATCAAATGAACGAAGAGACTTTATCAATTCAGATACATCAATCTTGCTGTCAGTACCACCTGCACGAATAGAATCGACCATTGACTGCATTACATCCAAACATTGCAAAATCATGTCTACATCATTTTCGTCAAGTTGATGCTGACCGCTTCTAGCCGCATCAAGCCTGTCTTCCATAGCGTGAGTCAAGGAAGCCATTGACTGATACCCCATAGTCGCAGACATCCCTTTTAGTGTATGCGCTGTACGGAATATTTCGTTTACTACGGACATATTACTACAGTCTTTTTCAAGTTCAAGCGTTAATACATCCAATCCCTTCAAGTTATCGGAAGCTTCATCAAGAAATGCGCTTAGATATTGTGTTGTATCTGTATTACTCATCTTTTCATCATCTCCAATTCTTGTTAGAGATTATAAAGTGCCGCCTACACTTTTAATCATTGCTCCAGCTATATCCTGGAGCGGTAATACCTGGTTCGCAACTCCGGCTTCTATAACAGCTCTTGGCATACCATAAATAATGCATGTCTCCTTAGATTCTGCAATGATATGAGCTCCTTGTTTCTGAAGCACTATGGCGCCTTCAGCTCCATCTTTACCCATGCCAGTCAAAATAACGCCCACTACTCCTCCTCCAAATTCATCAGCAGCGCTTAAAAACAACAAATTTGCGGCAGGCTTTACAGAAAGAACTGAAGGAGCGTCCGATAAGCTACAAAAAATACAATCGTTCCTTTTTTTCACTAACATATGCATTCCACTGGGAGCTATTACAGCCATCCCGCTTTTAAGATTCAACCCGTCATACCCTTCTATAATCTTTAGCTGAGATATGGAATCCAATCTCTTTGCAAAAGAATTTGTAAAATGGGGAGGCATATGCTGCACAATAGCTATTGGCGCAGGAAAATCACCGGGAATGCTTGTAAGAACTTTCTGAAGCGCTAACGGTCCTCCTGTAGAGGCGCCAATAACTATAATTTTCTTTTTATTATTCCAGCTCTTTGCTCTTGTCATAGGTAATTTATCATGTTGGAAACTGGTAGTAATGTTCGTTGTAGATTTTATATTTGCAGTGCTTGCAACAACAATTCTTTCAATAATATCTCTTCCTATTTCAGCAATATTTAAAGAAATAGTGCCTGATGGTTTGCCTATACAATCTACGCAACCGAGCGAAAAAGCCTTCAAAGATATTTGAGCGCCTTCCTGCGTTAAACTGCTGAGCATAATGACAGGCGTTGGACAAGTCTTCATAATTTCCTCAAGAGTTTCAACCCCATTTTTACGGGGCATCTCAACATCCAGAGTAATAACGTCAGGCTTTAAAGCGCGCGTTTTTTCAAGACCTTCAACACCGTCATTCGCCGTAGCTACCACGTTAATACGGGAATCGGAATTAAGAATGTCCGATATCATTTTTCTCATCAGGGCGGAGTCGTCAATCACAAGCACTCTTATCCTTTTATCGGAAGTTTTATTATCCATTGATTTGTTTTCCGGCTAATTCTTTCTGACGAACATAATTGCCAATCGCCCTTTCCTGAAAAACAGATAAGCCGCCGAAAGCAAATGCCCCATTAGGTATATTATCGTCACTATCGTTGAAAATGTTTCGCAAAAGTAAATTTAAAAACATTGTACCTCCGCCTAAATCTAAGGCCAAAAGATACCTGCCTTTTATATACAAATTATCGCCAGACCCCTGTTTTATCTTGGCTGAAATACCCCCCAGGCTCATATTATTTATAATGACAGGAACCCATTCTCTATTAAAATCCTGATTAGCTTCATCGTCTACAATATCGGAATATATTTCAAGAAAACAAGTGCTTGCGTTTAGAAAACAAGGAATTCTGACAAAATTTCTACGTTGAACTTTATTTGCTTCTCCTGTTGGTTCGACCCATAAAATTAACAATTCTCCCTCAAACGTTGTTCCGCGTGAGATAACAGGAACCTCCAACAGGCTGCTATCATTTTTAATGTTTAAGATCAATTCCAAGCCTGTCATTTGAACCCAGCTGCTTTTATACATTGGGTGAGCGAGGCCGATCAGATCGTCTTTTATATCCATTAGACTAGACGAGTATATACCTTTGTTTATACCGGATTTATTTATTATGTCGACTTTACAACCAACACACTTATTTAAGCTATTATAAAATTCCTGTTTTTCCATTTATGCTGCACCTCATAAAAATTTTAGTTCTTAGAGTCATAAATCATTTTGCATAAATACTCACCTGAAGCTACTTCTATATCGTTAGGGACATTTTGTCCTGCTGTAAAAAAGGATATAGGTTTTCCGAGTCTGTCAGCAACATCAAAAATGGCGCCATAACTCGTGGTTTCGTCAAGTTTTGTAAAAACTAAATGTGTCACGCCAAGAGGTGAAATTTTATCAACAACATCAATCATGTCTTTATACTTCAGATTTGCCGCTAACACTAAATGAATCGCGTCCGGGCGAAAAGCCTTAAACAAAGCATTGAAAGCATCGATATGACGAGTATCTTTTTGATTTCTTCCCGCAGTATCCAAAAGAATAATATCTGTATTTTCATGATTTTCCAGGATCGCGTCTATTCCATCCGGATCAAAAACTACCTCTGTGGGGATTCCAAGAATTTTCGCATACGTCTTATGCTGTTCAACCGCAGCTATTCTAAAGGTGTCGCTTGTCAATAATAAAACACTTTTATGCTCCCAAAGAGAAAACATTGTTGCTAATTTTGCAATTGTAGTTGTCTTACCAACGCCAGTGGGACCAACAAAAGCTATTCTCTTGCCTCCAACTGCTATTATCGGGTCAGTGGAAGCAGTATTCACTTTTTGCGGAAGCCAATCCCAAAAAGTTATTTCATTTTTTGAATTTACATATTCATCAATCAACTTCTTCGCATAATTTGAACTCATTTCGTTATTTATAAGAATTCTATAAATATTCTCACAATTCTCATCCAGGTACGTTGCTGATTCATTTGTTTCGGTGTTAAATGAATGCTCATTTAGTTTTTTAACTAAACTGCTTAATTGTTCTGAAAGTGAATGAACTTCCCCTCTGATTTCAGAAAATGAAGCATTTGAATTACTCTGCTTAATGACATTATTTGAACCAGTTCCCCTATCCCCCGAAGATTGATAAGCGTCTTTGATTAACGCGGGATTAACATAGCTATTGCTTGGATTTATCTGCCGGGTGTTTTGATTGGCGCTAATTAACGGGGCTTTCATCTCCGACCCCTGACGAAATTCCAAAATCTTCTGAAAAGCTTCTATGCGCTTTTTTTGATCTATGAAAGAGCTCACATCATCGCTTTTGTCTTTTTTACCGGCATCTTTAGCATCTTCTTCGTAAATTCCGGCTGACACTGATAAAACGCTCTTTTTAAAAAAACCTAAAACTCCTCCTGTTTTCACGGGATGCGATGATAGAATAACGGCGTCTTTTCCAAGTCTTTCCCTTGAGATGCGCATTGCTTCGGCGTTATCTTTTGCTTCAAATGTAATTTTATTTGTTATGATTTTCATCATTCAACCATTCCTACTGTTTTTATTTTTGCGCCGCTGGATATTTCATTATAGGATATCACAAAAATATTTGATATTGCGCCTTCTAATAATCTTCTGACAATTAATCTGACATTTGGATGCACTAACAATATAGGAACTATCCCTTGTACAGCCATATCATCGCAAGCTTTCGTAACAGACTTAATTAACTTCTGCATATCGCGCGGGTCCATATTGAGCTGCCATCCGTGCGCTAAATCTCCATCAATAGATTCTGAAATCTTCTTTTCCCAGGTTGGGGATAAAGTAACAACAGTGACAGAACCATCATCATCCTGAATCTTCAGGGTGATGATGCGCGTCAAAGATTCCCGCACCCGCTCCGTCAGAAAATCAGCATTACGGGATATCTTTCCAAAGTCTGCTAACGTCTCAAAAATTGTTACCAGATCCCTTATTGGGACATGTTCTTTTATCAGGTTTTGTAAAACTTTTTGTATTTCTCCAAGAGATAAGGTAGCAAGCAAATCTTCAACAACAGCAGAGGAATTTTCTTTTACCATATCGGTAAGTTTCTGAATTTCCTGCCTGGTGAGCAGGTCAGCGCCATTACGTTTAATTATTTCCGATAAATGCGTAGCCATTACGGAGGGCGCGTCAACAACTGTGTATCCGATAGTTTCCGCTTTATCTCTCAAGTCCGGGGAAATCCAAACCGCCGGTAACCCAAACGCTGGTTCTTTTGTTGGAATTCCAACGATTTCTTCTTCAACAGCGCCCGTATTCATAGCTAAATAATGATCCGGAAGCAATTCTCCGCTTCCAGCTTCGGCGCCTTTTATTCTGATAATGTATTCTGTAGGTTTTATTTGAATATTATCCCTGATTCTTATTGGGGGCACGACTAATCCAAGGTCAATAGCCATTTGTTTTCTAATCGTACCAATTCGCTCCAGCATATCTCCTCCTTGCGAGGGGTCAACAAGCGGAATTATTGCATACCCTATTTCAGCTTCCATGGGGTCAACTGTAAGAAGACGCATTACATCTTCCGGGGAAGTTGGCGCACCCGGCATTGGAGTCTGTGAAGCGGCAGTAGCGCCGGGAGCTCCTGCGCCGCCGCCTTTTGAAACACCGCCTTTTTGTGATACTTCATGCGAAGGGGGTTCTGTATTTTGCCCTTCCCTGACAACTGCGTATCCAAGAATGGCAAGCAATACTCCTAAAACGGTGAATGGAATGGTTGGAAGACCGGGAATAATAGCGAGCGATATAAGAAGACACGACGCCAGATATAAAGGTCTGGGGTAACGAGTGAACGCAGTTAATATATCTTTGCCAAGATCTGAGTCAGCCGCTGCGCGCGATACGATTATTCCAGTCGCAGTTGAAAATAATAATGCGGGGATTTGGGAGACTAAGCCGTCACCAATCGTTAATATAGTGTACTCCCTTGCAGCTTGAGCTAATTGCATATCCTTCTGATAAACTCCTATTGATATGCCTCCGACGATATTTATGACTGTTATTAAAAGTCCTGCTATGGCATCTCCTTTTACGAATTTTGAGGCGCCGTCCATGGCGCCATAAAAATCCGCTTCCCTCTGTATATCTCTTCTTCTGGATTTTGCCTCTGTTTCATCAATAAGCCCGGAGTTCAAATCTGCATCTATTGCCATTTGTTTTCCAGGCATAGCGTCAAGGGTAAATCTGGCGGCGACTTCCGCCACTCTTTCGGCGCCTTTAGTAATTACAACAAGCTGTATGATTACAAGGATAAGGAATATTACCCCTCCAACGACATAATTGTTTCCTACAACAAAACTTCCAAAACCGCTGATAATGCCTCCCGCATCTTTATAAAGCAAAATCAGTCTTGTCGTCGATACGTTTAAAGCAACCCGGAACAGGGTTGCTATCAGCAAAACTGTCGGAAAAACCGACAACTCTAAAGCTCGTTTTACATAAAACGTGACAAGTAAGACTACAACTCCAAGAGTGATATTTGTAGCCAACAATAAATCAATAAGCCACGTAGGCATTGGGATAATCATCATTATTACAATGAGAACTAAAAGCAATGCCACGCCTATGTCAGAAAACTGCATTATCCTTTTAAAATGTGAATCAGGCACGAAAAGCTCCTCCTATATAGAAAACTAACTTATCCATTAGTTTTTCCCAAGCCTATAAACAAATGCAAGCACTTCTGCTACAGCTTTATAGAATTCTGCAGGAATTTCGTCGCCTATTTCGACATTATCATATAATGCCCAAACAAGCGGCTTTCTTTCTAAAACGGGAATTCCATGCTCTATCGCTAAATCTCTTATTTTACGCGCTATCAACCCTTTGCCTTTAGCCAAAACAACCGGCGCCTGCATAAGCTCTCTGTCATAACGTAAAGCAATAGCTAAAGTTGTTGGGTTCGTTATGACAACATCAGATTTAGGAACAGAAGCCATCATACGTCTTTTGGCCATCTCGCGCTGGCGTTGTCTTATTTTGCTCTTTATCAGAGGGTCTCCCTCAGTTTGCTTGTGTTCTTCTTTTATTTCATGCCTGCTCATCCGTAGTTTTTTTTCATAATCCCATTTTTGGTATGTATAATCAGCAATTGCTACTATCAGGAAGAACAAAGCCAATCTCATTGAAAGCCACCAAAGCTGATCTCCAAGGATGAACGCGCCTGCTTCAAATGGAACCCTTATAGTGTGAACAGCTTCAGGGAGCTTATCTTTTAANGCAATGTAAATAATCCACGCCAGAATTGACGCTTTAAACAGCCCTTTAACCAGCTCGACTAATGAACGCAACGATATTATTTTTTTCAATCCTTTTATCGGGTTCAATCTATCAAGTTTTAAAACAAACGGTTTAAATGTTATTTTCCACCCGACTTGCCTGATAATTACGGCAACGGAAGCTAAAACCGCAATGACGCCAATGGGCAGCCAAGCGGTAAAATAATTCCATACTGCTGACCTGACAGGCCAGGACATCCATCCTTCGCCTTTTATAACGTTGCTGCCAAAGTACGAAATCACTTCTTTTATCCACGCTATAAACCCGCTGATGGCATGTCCCGCATAAAGGGATATTACAATCAGACCGGCTATTATTTCAACCACAGCATTTAAATCTCTGCTTTGACAAACCTGCCCTTCCTCCCGCGCTTTCTCGCGCCTTCTGGGAGTCGCCGGTTCTGTTTTTTCCTCGCCAAAAAGCTGTAGGTCAAAATCTCTCATAACATTAAGTTCCAAAGGCGGTTATACTACTCAACGCAAATTCAATATACCGTTCAACATTTTCGTAGAGTATATCAACGATATATGGAAGCAATATCCAAAGGACGAAAAATCCAAGTCCGATTTTAAGAGGAAGCCCCAGCACAAAAATATTCATTTGAGGTACTGTGCGCGCCAAAAATCCCAATCCGACATCAGCCAATAATATGGAACAATAAAACGGAATCACCATCCTGAGCGCCAATTCAAAAGCTTCTTGAATCCATAACCCAAGCGACATGTCGCCAGAAGCAAAAAAAGAAAGATCCGCAGCCGGAGGAATCAACTGAAGGCTCTCAATAACGGACTGAATTATCAACAGGTGTCCGTTCCAATGAAAATAAAACCAAAATCCTAAAAAAATGTGCATTTGTCCAATAACTGAAACCTGCGACTGCGACAAAGGGTCAAGGGTGCTTGCCATTGCAAGTCCAATAACTGTTCCAGTTTGATCTCCCGCAATATGTAAAGCAGTGAGCGGAAGAAAAGCCAATAAACCCAGCAGATATCCAATAGCAAATTCTCTTATAGCCAATATTAGTATTGAAGTCCAATTTTCAAAATAAAACAAAGGTATGGATAAATTAGCTGTGTTTACAGAGCCCATCGACAGAAGCGCGCAAAACAGGAAGCGAAAAGCCGGAGGAGCATAAACAGAGCTAAACAACGTACTTGCTTCAAATAAAGCTACATAACGTATAAAAACAAGAAAATAAACCAACAGGACATTTGCCGGCAACGCTAATTCTGTCACTGAATGTACCTCTCAAGGTGTCCAAGAGTATTTACAGCCAACTCTAAAACCTGAACAGCTATCCAGGGTCCAAATCCCATTAATCCTAAAAAAACAGCTAATACTTTTGGAATAAATATAAGAGTTTGTTCCTGAATAGAAGTCGCAGTTTGAATTATTCCGATAATAAGCCCAACTATCATAGCTATTAAAAGTAACGGCAGTGAAGCTATAAGCGCTGTTGATATTGCACTATTCATTATGTCCTGAATAGAAAATTGCCCCATGAGGGTAACCCCCTTTTATGAAACATTAAGATAACTTTTCAGTACGCTCAGAACAACAAGGTTCCATCCATCCGCCATGACAAACAGTAGTATTTTAAATGGCAAAGATATCATCATTGGAGGAAGCATCATCATGCCCATTGCTAAAAGAACGCTTGAAACTATCATGTCGACAACTATAAAAGGAATAAAAATCACTATTCCCATTTGAAAAGCCGTTTTTAATTCGCTTAGCATAAAAGCAGGTATGAGAACTCTTGTAGGTATATCATCGTAATTTCGAGGCGAGCCTTCCGGAAATTCTAAACCGGCGGCAGAAACCATGAGAGATAATTCGCCTTCGTTAGTGTATTTCTCCATAAAGCTCCTTACAGGTTTAATAGTTCCGTCCCATGCCTCGCTGGAGCTTATATTGCCTGCCAGGTAAGGCGCCAATGCGTTGTCATAAATATTAGTCCACGTTGGCATCATTATGAAAAGAGTTAAAAATAATGCTAAGCCTGAAATTACCTGCTGGGGAGGAGTTTGTTGTAAGCCTATAGCGCGCTGAACAAAGCCTAATACTATGATAACCCGGGTAAAGGATGTTAACATTAGCAAAATGGCCGGCGCCACGCTTAAAACAGTCATTAAAGCAAGTATTTGCAAGCTAAGTGCAACATCTTGCGGATTATCTGCCGGAGTAAAACCAATTTGAAAAGATGGGACAGGTATCATTGGAGCTTCAGAAGGTCCAGCAAAAGCCGGAAGCGTTATAAAAAATATTATAATGACCAGAATCAATGAAAATATTCTACGATTCATCATTTTCCCTTTCTGAAATATTCCATTCATTAAGCGTGCATCTACCCATAAGACTGGCGCCAGAAGGTCCGGTAATACATATTTACTATTGTAAACCTACTCGTAGAAAATATGGTTCATTCTGCGTGGCGAACGTAGTTCATGGAGACTGGATAGAATGAAAATAAGCATAAACAATAACTTAATTTATTCCCAATAGTAAATAAATATTGACTTCATATGACATTTTTTTGTAGTTTGCGCTAATATTTAAAAGACAAGGGTTTCTGTGTGGCTCACTCTTACCAGTGAGGGATACGTTTTTGTTATTCCGGTTCAAAAGTAAAACGGCGGCTCCGTTTTGTAAGTAGTATAACGTTGTTTTAAACCGAAACAGGTATTAGATAGGTAGATAATACGTATCAACAAAAATGACACTAATTTTTATCATTGGATAATAACATAAAGATAGAAATATTTCCATAGTATGAAAATATATTTTCGATAAATTATACTTCAAAAAAGAACAAAAAATGAATGATTTAAGTTCAGCAATCAAAATCTGTTATTAAATAATATTGACAAGAATCAATGTATCTTACGATTCCTTGCTTTCTTTTTCTGACGTATTCCATTCTTTTAGCGTCCATCTGCCCATAAGCCTTGTTCCGGAAGGTCCGGAAACAATAGCAATCACTTCAGGACCGCAGCGAAGAACAAAAAAAACATCCCTGCCAAGAGACAGGGAAGAAATAATGTATAGATTTTCCGATCCTTTTTGAATCCAGCCTTTTCGTTTGGAAACCAACAAAAACAACCAACCTGAAAATGCCAATACAACAAGGGCAAGAATGACCTTGCCCAAATACGCGCCAATCGAGAGTGAGCCGGACAATTCACCCAAAAAACTACCTAACCAAGTACTTTTGTTAGAGCATCTATAACGCGTTCTGGTTGAAATGGCTTCACTATGAAGTCACTGGCGCCTGCTTGTATAGCTTCTATGACCATAGATTGCTGACCCATTGCTGAAACCATAACTATTTTTGCGGCGCCATCAAGAGATTTTATTGCTTTTACCGCATCTATACCATTCATTTCAGGCATTGTAATATCCATAGTAACTATATCTGGCTTGAGTTTTTGAAACGCCGCCACTCCCGCTGCTCCGTTTTCAGCTTCTCCTACAATTTCGAATCCGCTTTTTGTAAGGATATCTTTCAACATCATTCGCATAAATGCTGCATCATCAACAACAAGGACTTTTTTGCTCATTTTCGTGCCATCCTTCACTTGAATATGTTATAACAAGACGCCTGAGATTTCAGGATTATAGCATATATCAATATGCCTTTGATACTATGCTTATTATTTCTGTCACTCTGACTCCAAAGTTCTCATCAATTACAACAACTTCGCCTTTGGCAATAAGCTTTCCGTTTACAAGCACATCAACGGATTCTCCTGCCATTTTGTCAAGTTCAATTATAGAACCTGCCGACATGTTAAGGATATCGGAAATATTCTTGCGGGTTCGTCCCAGTTCAACTGTCACGCGGACCGGGATATCGGAGACCAAATCCATTCTACTGGTATTAACGGATACAGTTTTTGCTGACAAAGGAGAAAACTCGGCAGGTCTTACGTCAACTATAGGAGAAGGTTGCTGAAGACCCGGCATACCACCCGCGTACGTTGGCTGTGAGTGTTGCGTTTGAACTTGTTGGGAAGGTTGATAAGTGGGGGCCGCAGGTTGTTGAGGCCGCGGCGCGGGTTCAGGTTTAGAAGCCTCCGCAAGGGCTTCGCTAAAAGCATTAACCATGTCATATGAAAGCACAATCCAACCATCAAAATCCGATATGTCGGTTATAGATATTTTTAACTTAATAGAGCAAATTTTCATATTTTCATTTTGAGGAAATAGTACCCAGGATTTGCCTTCTATTTTGGCAAAAACATCTTCGGGCATAAGCCGCTCGCCCGCAATCAACCCGTTGAGGCTCGTAAAAGCTGAACCTATAACCTGACTTACTCCTTCTTGTGCTGCGCTTATATCAAGTTCACTTAAAACACCTGATAAGCCTTTCCCTTCTCCTCCCATCATCATATCAGAAAGAATTTGTCCGCCCCGTTGAGGCATGATTAAAGCAAGCGGCTTATCTCCAAGACCGCTGCATTTAGCTCTCAAAACGAAAGGTTCATCATCTATTGAAGAGATAAGCTCAACCTGATTTGAACAAGATGAATCAATGACTGTGACATTAACTTCTTTTCCTGTCAACATTCCAAAAACACTCTCCAGAGAAGAGACAAATACTGATGAAATATCATTCAATGCTTTTTCATCTTGCGGCGTCATGGAGACGCCCGGTGAATTTTGAGTCTCATTTTCTGATGAATCTGTATTTTCAGAAAGCAGAGCATTAATTTCATCCTGACTCAAAAGGTCACTCATCATTGTTCTCTCCAACTCCTTCCTTAATTGACATTATCCGGTTCTTCGCTATTAAGAACTTCTAAAACTTCAGCAGCGACTTTCTTTTCATGTGTACCAGGTTTAGCTTTAAACCTTATATGATTTCCCACCCGAATCAGTATGGGGTCATCAATTTTTTCGTCAAGTTTGAGTACATCGCCTTCCTGAAGTCCGTATACATCGCCAAGACTCAATATTGTATGTCCTAATTCCAACGCCACAGGGAGTTTTATGCCATGTAAATTCTTTGTAAGATAAGATTTTGCATCAACTTCATCTTTTCGTCCTGTTGACGCAAACCATTGTTGTGATGAAAGCTTATCCATTATGGGTTCCATAAGGAAATAAGGTATACATAAGCTTATCAGTCCCTCAACTTCGCCAATTGATAATCGGATAACAACTAAAAGAACCATATCCCTCGGAGGACATATTTGAACGAAAAATGGATTACTTTCCATACTTTCGAACCTGAACCTCACATCAACCACAGTGCTCCAGCTTTCTTCCAGAAGCTCAAGCATTCTCATTATTACCCTTTCCGTGACAGTTTTCTCAATATCCGTAAGTTCACGCGCTTTCCCTGTGAATTGACCTTTGCCTCCCAGCATTCTGTCTATTATAGAAAACACAAGGGTTGGATCCATATCAATTATTGAATTGCCATTGAAAGGGTACATTTCAAGGATTCCAATTACAGTCGGGGAAACAACCGAATTAATGAACTCTTCATAAGCAAGCTGATCAACGGAAACTACTTCAGAAGAAACTATTGAACGAACTAAGGTCGAAAGCGATGTAGTTAGCTGACGCGCAAACGATTCGTGAATCATTTGAATAGCTCTTAATTGATCTTTACTGAATTTATCCGGGCGTTTAAAATCATAGACTTTTACTTTACGCTCAGATTTAGCTGCGGTTATTGCATGCATATCTACCGTGCCAGAAGTAAGAGCTCCCAATAAGGCATCAATCTCGCTTTGCGACATCATATCCGCAACCATAGGCTTTCTCCTCCTTGAAATTTATCTGTTTTACTTATTTATTGAAGAACGAACGTTTCAAACATGACTCTCACAATGGGCGCCTCACCTTTTGCAAGAGGCAGAATTGTGTTAAGAGTCCTCTTTATTTGTTCTCCAAACTGAACAACGCCTTCAGCTTTTGTTAAATCTTCATAAACCTTATCTTTTGCAATGAGAAGTATTTCGCTGCGTATACGAGGTATCCAATTCTGGCTTTTTATTGTATCATCAATTTTAGAATTAAGAGCTTCGAGTGAAACGCTAAAACTTGCTACCCGATTACCGTTACCCGCTAAATTAACCACGAATTCTCCCATTGGCACGATCGGACCCGGCGCCGCAAATGATTTTGCATCTACCGTTCCATCGGTAGAGCTATTCAATAATTCTCTTCCCAACAGTATACCGCCGCCAATTCCCGCCGCAAAAAGCGCTAATCCGAGAAATATAACAATTATCAACCTCTTCATAAGTTTATCGGCGCCCTCCTATTAATTAATCAATAGACTCTGTTTGAACGAAAAACTTTAATACATATTATATACAAAACAATATAAATCCGATATAAAGTTACTTTGGATATTGTGACAAGAAAACAATATCAACTCTTCTATTTAAAGACCGGTTTGCAGGAGTATCATTTGGAACAAGAGGTTTTGAAGATCCAAATCCAACAATCTGCAAAGCGTCTGACGGATATTTACCGTCATCCTCAAGCCAGGTAACGACAGAAGCGGATCGCGCTGCTGAAAGCCCCCAATTATTGCGGTATATCCCGCCTTGAAGTGGATTGCTGTCCGTATGTCCCTCAACCGCAACCGCAGGCGATATATCCCGGACCATTGAAGCAATCATGGAAAGAGTCCTTTTTGCGGCAGGTTTTAGCTCAGCGCTCCCGCTGTCAAACATAAACTGATCTGACATAGAAACAGTTATTCCCCGTTGATCAATCCGAAGTTGGGCGATTTTTTCAAGCCCCTCGCTTTTAAGATAAGCTTCGATAGTTTTGGCAACGCTTTGAGTATCCATTTCAAAACGCGGAGAAGTCCCGGGACTTTGTCCGCTTTCTCCGCCATAAGGCTGAATTGCTTCTTCTATTGATTGTCCACCTTTTAACACTCCAAGCGAGCCTCTGAACGATATTACCATTTTTTGAAATTTCTGAGCGTCAATTGTTGACATGGCAAAAAGAAGTACAAAGAAACACAAAATTAATGTGACCATATCTCCATACGTTGCCATAAACAAAGGAGCTCCCGGCGCCGCGCTTTCTTCTTTTTTCTTTCTCGCCATTACTGACCACCGCTGCTTTTAGCTTGTTCAAGCTGTAAGCGTTGTTTCGGCGGAAGATAAACCTTGAGTTTCTCTTCAACTATCCGGGGATTTTCTCCGGCTTGAATAGCAAGCACCCCTTCAACCATAAGCTCAAGCGATAGAACCTCTTCGCTTGAACGCACCGCTAATTTTTTTGAAATCGGAATAAATATCATGTTGGCCATCATTGATCCATACATCGTAGTAATCAAAGCTACTGCCATTCCGGGACCAAGCGCTTCAACGTCGGTCAAATTCCCAAGCATTGCTATCAGTCCAATTAAGGTTCCAATCATTCCAAAAGCGGGCGCCAATTCAGAGCCGCTATCAAAAAGCGATTTATTTGCAACGTGGCGACTTTCCAAAATCCCTATCTCAGTGTCAAGTATTGCTCTTACAAGTTCCGGATCGGTTCCGTCCACTACAAGCTGAATTGATTTCCGTAGAAATTCATTATCTGTGAGTTCGGCAGCGCTTCCCTCCAAAGACAACAATCCCTCCCGCCTTGCTTTTTCCGCAAAGCTAACGATGGTTTGAACCAGGACAACCATATCTTTGCTGCTTGTGACAAAGGCGCTTTTGAATATTCCAATTGTAGTCTTCAATCTTTCGGAAGGGCATGTTGCTATCAATGCTCCTGTTGTCCCGCCTATAGTTATGAGTACAGATGGGAAATCAACATAAGCCAGGCCATTTCCGCCTCCTATCATGGCAGCCAGAACCAGCGTCCAAGATACTATGAGACCAATAACAGTCATCAAATCCATTGAATTTACACCTCAATTTTTGAAATATAAACCCTAAAATATTGAAAAAAAACACGGGGAAGGAGTATGTAATCCGACCCTGTGTGATAGTACTTATTCTTCTGCTACAACCATTGGTATACGAACATAATTTGACGAGCTGCGTAATTGCGCTATTGCCTTGGTTATGTAATCAGTAGATTCTTTTACTAAATAACGATGACCATTTACCAATTTAACAACTGTATCAGGTGTTGTTTCAATCGTTTCAATCAGATCAGGGTTTAGCAAAAAAATCTCTCCGTTTATCCGATGGAGCTCAATCATCAAGTATCACCATTTTCATCAATTTTTCACGTTACCTCTTTAAGTTAACCAATTCTTCAAGCATTCCATCGCTTACAGTAACAACGCGCGCGTTTGCCTGGAATCCGCGCTGAGCCAGAATCAGGCGAGTAAACTCCTCAGCAATATCGACATTTGACATTTCTAAGTTGTTGCCAATTACTTCCCCTGCGCCACCTTCCATAGGCGCGCCAATCTGCGCCATTCCGGAGTTAGCACTCTCCCGGAAAGCAGTATTGCCTACTCTTTCAAGTCCGTTTGGGTTAGCAAACGTAGCAAGCGCAAGCCGGTAAAGCGGAATGTTCTGATTGTTATCGTATCTTCCGTATATGGTTCCGTCATTTGCAACATAGAAATCGTTCAAGACGCCCATGGCATAGCCGTCCTGAAACCAGGCTTTTGTTGTTTTCGGCGAGCCATATTGCGTGATTCCCTCCAAAACATCATCATATCCGAACATTTTGCCGGAAAAGTCGAGCGTCACTTTTGCGTCTTTAGCTCCTGTCACGCTGTATGGAATTTCCACCTCAACAAATGAAGGCGATATCAATTTGCCGCATGGACCAAACTCGATATAACCATTAGGCGGGTCGGGTATCAAATCGGGCTCATTCGGGAAGTACGCCTCCCAGCGCCAGTTGTTTTCTCCGACTTTCTTGAAAACGACCTCTAAAACATGAGCGATTCCCTGACAATCAAAGATATCGCCTTTTGTGCTGTGAGTCGCTGTCATGTCCTGCGTTGTCACATTGAAAACGCTGAATTCAAGATCAGCCGCATCGGTTACGCCCAAAATTTGAATCCCATACCCGTCAGCAGCAGGCTTAAGTATGATATTCCCCGGAGTGTTCCAAAGAGTCGGGAAATCATCGCCAGAACTTATGGTTGCTAAATCAAGACCATTTTCCGGAATATCGAAAGTTCCGTCGGCATTGGTTGGAATATCAAGCTTAATCCTTTTGAGACTTGTCGGAGTGCCGGCGCCATCGTCCAACCATAGAATAGCCGGCATAACGCTCTTTGAAATATTTCCCTCGTCAAATTCAAGCAGCACATTATAGGTTAGTGTAGGAGGTGATGTTTTGTCCTCCAGTTTGAACGAGGAATATTCGGCGCCCGAGAGTATATTAGCGTTCCACGTCACTCTCCCGTTATCGGCAACAATTCTAAGTATTCCGTTATCATATGTTATCACATCGCTGCTGCCGGTGATTGAAATATCCGCAACGCTGACGCCCGAATTGTCCACAAGCCTTAGAACCGGCTTGCCGTCTATTATGCTCACCATCTCCAGATTAACCGTAGCCAGAGTTACCCCAAGCTCGTCCTTTATTTCGTAAGTAGTAAATGTAGTGGCAGCACCTCCGGCAGAGCCGGTATTAATTATTGTGCAGTTGAATGGCAATTCTCCAACAACGTCGCTGTTTAGCGTTGTTGTGGCGTTCATATTTGTTATGCCAAAAGGAAGATAAGTTCCAACCCTGCTGTCGAGGTTACATTTATATCCTACAAGATTAGTTTCTTTAGCTTCTATTTTATCTCCTATTTTTAGTTGAATATCACCAAGTTTTCCATCCTGGATGTAATTCAAAGGATTTGCGGGGTCTTGCACCATTTGATATCCTTGCACTCTGAAACCGGTTCCTACATGGTCGAGAACGCCATCGGCATCCAGAGAAAAATTGCCCGCTCTCGTATACAGTTTATTCATCCCATCCGATAGGACAAACAGACCATCGCCTTGTATCGCTACATCAGTCCGGTTACCGGTATATTGAAGAGGCGCTGCGGTATTCACCAGTTCAACGCCGGCTACTTGGACTCCCAAGCCTATCTGCAAAGGGTTAATTCCGCCTCGATTGTCTCCGGGGGCTGTAGCGCCGCGTGAATTTTGATAGAGTAAATCCTGAAAAACCGTCGAGCTTTTCTTATAACCGGTTGTATTTACATTTGCAACGTTATTACCAACGACATCAAGCATTGTTTGATGAGCTCGGATACCTGTAACGCCCGTCATAAGCGATCTTAACATTAAACAAAACCTCCGTTGTATGATTTATGCTCTAAACAGCACCCATTGTTTCAAAAAGAAACATCCGCAAACATACTCTCGCTCTTGCAAAAAATTCTGATAATATTTACGTATCCTTATCGGGTTGAAAATCTTTGCGCTTTAGCAATAAATTCAAATTTAAAAAATAACGTTCAGGGCTCGCGAAGATGGAAAGACAATGGTCAGTGGTCAGTGGTCAGTGATCAGTGATCAGTGGTCAGTAATCAGTGGTCAGTAGTCAGTAGTCAGTAGTCA